>CAYVAO010000008.1:11875-15825 GCA_964448895.1 uncultured Christensenella sp. | reverse complement strand
CTCTACGATGGTCACGACGCGGAGCCGGACAATCTCAGTTGGGTGAGCCAATACAGCAACGCCAACACGATCAAGACGGACTTCTTCGAAGCGCGCAGCACCGCCTATGCCAAGAGCGGCGCGCTGGTGGACGATCTGTAAGACTTCTTCGCGGTTTTAAACGCGAAAACACATGAAAAAGGCTGTCCAGACAGAATGATTCCAGTCTGGTCAGCCTTTTTGTTGTTTTAAACATGATGGGTAAATCGTGAGTCTCTAGGTAGTAAGACCGTATTTCGTTCGATTCTGAAGAACGGACGCAATCTATTTTGCCTTCCAGATTTTCAGCCGGGTCATAACGGACGTGATCTTTTTGCCGCCCGGCAGATATTCCATGTCTTCCTGGTTAATCGCCCCAAATAGGAAGACGAAGAACACATACAGTACGACCGCGATCAAAATCACGCCGATGGTCATGAGTCTTGAATACTCGCCGGACGCCACATGCGGCATCATCAAATAGACCGCTAATCCCATACCCGCCGTGGCTAAAATCGGTTTGATGATATCCTGCAACAGCTTTGGTCTGGCGTTGGCATATTTGATGACGCAGGCCACGTCGAGCAAAGCCGCAATCGCATAGCAGGCAACGGTTCCATACGCAGCGCCTTGAATATTTACCTCGGGCACGCGGATAAAGAAAATACTGATTAATACTTTCACTCCGATTCCGATGAACAGATTAACCACAGGTAAATATGTTTTCCCCAAGCCTTGTAGAATGCCCGTCATGGTTTGCAGCACGGTCAAAAACAGCACCGCAAACGCCATGATCCCCATCAGGTTTCCCGCGATGATGAGATTATCGCCTTTCAACCCCGCATAAAGCAGATGAATGATCGGCGTCGCCATCAGATACAATCCGGCTGCACAGGGAAGCCCGATCAGCATGGAAAGTTTCAGTCCTCTGCTCGCTTTGTTCGATATCCCGCTTAAGTCGTTTCGCGCCTTTGATGTCGAAACGGAAGGGACAAGACTGACCGCGAGCGCAAGAGAGAACACCGCCGGCATATTCACGATCGGGTTCACATATGCTGTCAAAAGGCTGAAAAGCGAATCGACGATTTTCGAGTTTAAAATGACTTCCTGCCCAAAGAGCAAGATGCTTTTCATGCTGTTGAGCGTATTGGTGATAATCGCCGTATCCGCAAGCTGGACAAGCGGCATAGCGCAAGCACCAACGACAATCGGCGTCGCCAGAATGATGAGCTTGCGTCCGATGTTTTGCGTCAGATAATCGTGCCGGTCACTTGCAATGTGTATCTGAAAGTCGGCCATTCGTACCCGGTAGCGAATGAGTAAGTAGATAAACGCAAAAGCTTCGGAGATGGTGATACCGAGTACCGCACCGGCTGCTCCGTAAATCTCCCCTTTCCCGATCCATAACCAGGACAACAGAAGTCCAAAGACGACTTTGACGATTTGCTCGATGATCTGCGACGCAGCTGTCGGCAGCATTTGTTGCATACCCTGAAAATAGCCACGGAAAGCAGATATGATCGCCACAAAGAACAAAGAAGGCGCAATGGCTTTAATCGCCAGGCTGGCGTCCGGTCTGCCAAGTATGGTCGCAATCGGTCTGCTCAGCGCCATCATTAAGACAGTTGTAACAAACCCGATGATGACCATTGCCTTCATCGCCTTGCGAAAAACCGCATATGCCGCTCTATAGTCATGCAATGCGACGCGTTCCGACACCATCTTGGAAATGGCGACCGGCAAACCTGCGCTGGAGATCGCCAGCAGGAACGTGTACACGGGAAAAGCGGTCGTATAATACGACATGCCATGCGTGCCGATGATGTAGGTGGTAGCAATCGTATAAACGGCTCCGATGAGTTTGGAAATGAGCCCCATACCGCCCAAGATGGCCGCACCTTTTGCAAAGCTCTTATGCATTCTTTTCATATGAAGGAATTATACACGATTCAACGCGATATTAGTATTAGAAGTTGTAATTTTGCAGATGATACACAATTCAAGCAACATCATGATCAGAAGTCAGGCCAGTATACAGTTTTATATCCGCCGCCGACACGTAAAAAAAGGGAGTCGCCATTCCTGAACGACCCCTTGTTTTCTGCTTTTCGGTTACGACGGCGCGAACTGGCTGTTGTAGAGCGCCGCGTAAAAACCGTTTTGCCGGAGTAGATCTTCGTGCTTGCCGCGCTCGACTACCTTGCCGTCGCGCATAACGAGGATCACATCCGCCTCGCGAATGGTGGAGAGCCGGTGTGCCACGACGATGCTCGTCCGCCCTTCCATAAGTCGCGCAAAGGCCGCTTGCACGCGCTGCTCTGTGCGCGTATCGATGGAGCTGGTCGCCTCGTCTAGAATCAGCACCGGCGGCAAACGAAGCATGACCCGCGTGATGCACAAAAGCTGTTTTTGCCCTTGCGAAAGGCTCCCGCCGTCCTCGCCGATTTCGGTATCATAGCCCTGCGGCAGTCGCATGATGAAACCGTGCGCGCGGGCGGCTTTTGCCGCGGTGACGATCTCTTCCTCCGTCGCGTCGGGTTTGCCAAGCGTGATATTCTCGCGAATCGTGCCCGCCTTGAGCCACGTTTCCTGCAAGACCATGCCATAGCCGCCTCTGAGGCTCTTTCGCGTGATGTTGCGGATATCCGTTCCCTCTACGCGCACCGCACCCGCGGTAACGTCATAAAAACGCATCAAGAGATTGATGATCGTCGTCTTGCCGCATCCGGGCGGCCCAACGATGGCGATGCGCTGGCCCGGCTTTGCGTAGAAATTGAGCTGTTCGATAAACGCGCGCTCTTCCGTATACGAAAACGAAACGTCTTCGAGCACAATATTCCCTTGCATCTTATCCAGCACGACGGCTTCCGGCGCATCCGGCTGCTCCTGCGGTTCCTCGATGAGCGCGAAGATGCGGTTTGCGCAAGCCAGCGCGTTTTGCAGCTCCGTCACAACGCCGGAGATCTCGTTAAAGGGTTTTGTATACTGCGCGGCGTAGCTTAGGAACACGGAGAGCTGACCTACCGAAAATACGCCGCCGGTGGCAACCGAGGTCAGCGCACCGATGAGCGCAACCCCCGCGTAGACCAGCGCGTTGACAAAGCGCGTCGCGGGGTTGGTGATGGAAGAATAAAACGTTGCGTTGAGATAATTCTGCGCGAATCTATCGTTGATCTCGTCGAACTTTTCCTGCGACTCGCCGGTATGGGAAAACGCCTGCACGACCTTTTGGTTTTTGATCATCTCATCGAGATAACCCGTTTGCTCCGCGCGGGTATCCGAAAGGGCGCGGAACATGCGATAGGTCCGGGTGGCGATCACGCGCGCACTGATCAGCGAAACGGGCGTGAGCAGAATCACCACAAGCCCGGTCTTCCAATCGATCGCGAGCATGAAGATAAGCGTGCCGAGAATCGTCATAACGCCCGTAAAGAGCTGTGAAAAACCGAGCAATAGCCCATCCGCAAACGCGTCTGCGTCCGCAATCACGCGGCTGACGATTTCGCCGTACGCGTGGGAGTCGATATAGCGAAGCGGCAGGCGCTCAATGGTTTGAAACGCCCTCTCACGCAGATCCCGCACCACGCCAAATGTCATGCGGTTGTTGATTACGCCCATGAGCCACTGCAGCAACGCGGTTGCGCCCGCAATGGCGCAGGACTGATAAAGAATGTTTCGGATCGCCTGAAACTGCACCTGCCCTTTTCCCGCGATGAGGTCGATCGCGCGACCGATCAAGATTGGCACATACAGCGCCGCCGCGACCGAAACGAGCGCCAGCAAGAGCGAAAGCACGAGCAACAGACGATAGCCGGCGAGCGCCTGAACGATCTTTTTGAGGGTTACGCGGTCCAGCGGCGTTTTGTTTTTGTTTTCCTTTGCCTTACGCATGTGCCGCCTCCCGCTCAAACTGCGTACCATAGATTTCCTGA
>CAYVAO010000008.1:4442-11835 GCA_964448895.1 uncultured Christensenella sp. | reverse complement strand
GCTGGTGCCGAGGCCGACCGGGTGACCGTCCTCCAGCACGAGGATTTGATCCGCATAGAGCACCGAGGAGGCGCGCTGGGAGACGATGAAGACCGTTGGATTGCCTTCCATATGACGGATGCTCTTGCGAAGCGCGGCGTCCGTCGCGTAATCCAGCGCGGAGGCGCTGTCGTCGAGTATCAATATCTCAGGATTGCGCACGAGAGCGCGCGCGATGGTAAGCCTCTGTTTCTGCCCGCCGGAAAGGTTTCTGCCGCCCTGCTCGATCATCGTATCCAGACCGCCTTTTTCCTCTACGGCTTCCCGCACCTGCGCCAATGTCAGCGCCCGCCAGATCTCCTCGTCGGTCGCATCCGGCTTGCCCCAGCGGATATTCTCCCGCACGCTGCCGGAAAAGAGCGCCGCGCTCTGCGGCACAACGCCGATCTTTTTCCGCAGCTCATCCAGCGGATAGTCCTTTACATCTATACCAAACACACGGACAACGCCCTCGCTCACGTCGTAAAAGCGCGGAATGAGGTTGACCAGCGAGCTCTTGCCCGCGCCGGTGCCGCCGATGATGCCGATCGTCTGTCCGCGCCGCGCGGCGAAGTTGATGTTTGCCAGCGCTTCCTCCGCGCCGGAATAATAGCGAAGGCTCACGCCGCGAAACTCCACGGCGATCTCACCCTCCGGCTGCGCTGTCATTACGTCCGGCGAACGCATCGCGGGCGGCATTTCCAATATTTGCGCCACACGGTTCCCACTGGCGATGGATTTATTGATCGTGATGATCAGGCTCGCGAGTTTGACCAGCTCCACGAGGATTTGGCTCATGTAGTTATAGAGCGCGACGACCTCGCCCTGCGAGAGCGCGCCCGTCTGCACGCGAATCGCGCCAATCCAGATCAATAGCGCGATTGCGAGATTGATGATGACATACGTCGCGGGATTTAAAAGCGCGGCAATACGGCCCACCGCGCGCTGCATGGTAAAGAGCGTGTCGTTTTCGCGCCGGAAGTGTTCCGTTTCATCTTCCTCCAGCCCAAACGCGCGCACCACCCGCGCGCCGACGAGATTTTGCCGCGTAGCTCCCACGATGCGATCCAGCCGCGCCTGCACCGCGCGATAGAGCGGAATGCATACGAGCATCACCGCGAAGATCACCACAGCGAGCAGCGGAATCGCACCCGCGAACACAACCGCGGACTTCGCATCCACCGTAAACGCCAATATCGCCGCGCCGAACACGATAAACGGCGAACGAAGCAACAGCCGCAACGTGAGGTTAACGCCCGTCTGCGCCTGATTGCTGTCGCTGGTCAGCCTTGTCACCAAAGTGGAGACGCCGATCGTGTCCAGATCCGGAAACGAGAGCGTTTGAATCTTTGAAAACAACGCGCGCTTGACTTCCTTGCCAAATCCTGCGGCGGCTTTCGCCGCAAAATACTGCGCGGTGATGGAACTGACGAGTCCCGCCAGCGCGAGTCCCGCCAGCAACAGGCACATGCGCAGGATAAAGCCCGTGTCCTTGCCCGCGATACCGCGGTCAATCAACGCCGCCATCACGAGCGGAACGCAGAGCTCCAGCCCCGCTTCAAAGAGCTTGAAAAGCGGGCTTAAGATGCTCTCTTTTCGATATTCTTTTAGATACTTTAATAATGATTTCAAGTCTAGTTTCTTTCTTTTCGGTTCATAATTTTCGTTTATTATATCATTCTATTGGTAAATTGGCTTTGAAAACTCACCTTTGCAAAATTTTTCCCCGGCGTGATTGTTGTCGCAATAGGGAATTTTCCGCGCGGTTTTGCGTGGCAAATTACGCCGGAATACCGCGCTTCTTTCGTCGCGATATCCCCGCCATATCAGTTTCTTTCTTGACAAATCGTCAAAATCCTGTATAACAATATTTGTTTATCGATATCGATAGCGGGAATCGTCATTGTTTATGATTCAAAACACTTTACAACTCGTGTGTTGCGTTGTAGAATGTTTTTATCAATATCCTGTTCTTGGCGTCGCAGCCGAATCCGTGCAGCACATCTGCGGACTACGGGCGCACCTTCGCTAAGCGGGATTTTTGTCTTGATTTGGGCATGTTCTTCATACATCCCGGATCGATTGCAGGAGGAATAGGCGGATGCCCGGTTTATTGATTGGCCTGGTCTGCGGCGTGGGAGAGCTGTTTTTACTTACGCAGTTGACGCAGGCGCTTCTCGCTGGACGCACGCTCAAAACGCTCGGCATCGCGTTTGGTAAAGTTTTACTTCTCGCCGCAGCTCTGGTCAGCGTCACCATTTGGTTTCGCTCGGATCTGGTCTGGTGCGGCGTCGGTATCTCGTCCGTTCTGGTTGTTGGCGCGTTTGTGATCAACATCCTCAAGCGCCGGAACGGGAAAGGAGAGTAATCATGCAGTTTATCATGCCTTCCATCGGTAAATGGATCGCCATCGTGCTTTCGCTGGCGATCGGGGTTGCCGCGCTTTATTTCCGCGCCCGCATTCCGCAACCGGAGAAGACGGACGCAGGTTTTAAAGCAGCCAAGAAGAAGCGCAATCTCTTTATGATGGCGGGCGTGCTCGCGCTCTGGCTTTGCAGCGGCCTGATCCTCGGCTGCTTCGCTTCGGAAACGAGCGACTTTACCGTCTCCATCAGCCCCGCGCGCGTGGATATCTTTGGATTCTCTGTCAGTTCCTCCGTGGTCATGACTTGGATCGTCATCGCGGTGCTGTCACTGGCCGCGATACTCATTCGCATCTTTGCAATTCCGCGCTTTAAAGAGCCGCCGCGCGGACTCCAGCTTGTTTTAGAGACCGCGGTCGGCGCGATCAACGACCTGACAAAGGAGAAATACGGCCATCCGAACGAGGGACTCGCTTCCTATTTCTTCGCGATGGGCGCTCTGTTCATCGGCACCGCAATCGTGGAACTGGTTGGTTTCCGTCCGCCGACGACGGATTTAAGCATGACGTTTTCCTATGCGTTGATTACGTTTATCCTCATCAACGTGTTTGGTATCTATAAGCGGGGTCTCAAAGGGCGCGCGCAAGCGTATATCAAACCAAACGCGATCATCGCTCCCTTTAAGCTCATCTCCGATCTGGCCGTTCCGATTTCGCTGGCTTGCCGACTCTTTGGCAACATGCTCGGCGGCATGATCGTGGTAGAGCTGCTCTACTATGCGCTCGGCGCGTTTTCCATCGGCATTCCTGCATTGCTGGGACTGTATTTCAACGCGTTCCATCCGCTGATTCAGTATTTCATCTTCATCAACCTGTCGCTGACGTTCATTGGCGAGGCAGTTGAGGAAGTTGCGTAACCGTTCGGCACGAAACGAAAAACATCCGGCACAGCCGGAAGCAATATTCACCAGTATTACTATAGGAGGGTTCTTACCATGACGGATATCGGATTGATCGCAATCGGCGCGGGTATCGCGGTTTTGACCGGCGCGGGCGCAGGCCTGGGCATGGGCATCGCCACCGGCAAAGCCGTAGAAGCGATCGCACGTCAGCCGGAAGCGGGCGGCAAAATCAACGCGCTGTTGATCCTTGGCATGGCGCTGACGGAGTCAACCGCTATTTACGGTTTTGTCATTTCGCTGATCATGATCTTCACGATGAAGTAACGTCGTCAAAGAGGGGTATCCATGGAATTTAAGCTGATCGATTTCATCGAGCACGCGCTCAACCTCCTCGTCTTCTTCCTCTTGCTGCGCCATTTTCTGTATAAACCGGTGAGCAAGTTCATGGCGGAGCGGGAGGCGAATTTCGCGCGCGAACGCGAGCAGATCGACGCCAGTCGTGACGAGGCGAACGCGCTCAAGTCGCAATACGAAACCTCGATGAAAAATGCGAGGCTCGACGCGGAGCACATTGCCGACGAACGGCGAAAAGCTGCCGAACGCGAAGCGGAAGACCTTCGTAGGAAGGCCAAGCAGGACGCGCAGGTCATTTTGACCGACGCCATGAGTCAGGCCGTCACCGAACGTGACGGGATGATGAGCGAGCTCAAGGCGCAAACCGCCGAACTTGCGGTGGACATCGCGGGTAAGATTCTGGAACGCGAGGTCACGCAGGAGGATCACCAGCGCATCATCGACAGCTTTTTCGACAAAGTCGGTTAAGCCTGGTTTGTCGTGCCCGCGCACACAACGAACTGCCAATTTGGTCGGTTTCGCTTGGTGTTTTGCGAGGTTTTATTGACGCAGGATAGCACACGATTTGAATTGTTTTAGGAAAGTGAGCTCCGTATGGCTCTAAGAGGCGAATTATACATAGCCGGCCCGTTCGGCGAAGATCAAATCGAATCTGTCAAAAAGCACTTCAACGAATTGCTTGGCCAGGAGGTCTCCTTCGAAGTCAAGCACAATGAAGCGCTGATCGGCGGCTTTCTCGCCATCATTGACGGAAAGATTTACGACGCGAGCGTAGCCTATCGCATCAAGGAAGCGCAGCATCTGCTCGTAACCAACAGCGTCTCCGGCGCGGAGATCACCGCCGAAAACGTAAAGCTCACGGGCAGCGAGCAAAAGCCGTTTCACAGCAGCGCTGCGGATATCGGGCAGACACTCAAGAAACGCATTCGTTCCTTTGAAAATAAATCAGCCGTCTACGAATACGGCATCGTCACCAGCGTCGGCGACGGCGTGGTACGAATCGAGGGTCTTTCACACACCCGCTACGGCGAGCAGATCGCCTTTGAAAACGACGTTTACGGCATGACCATGGACCTTGAGCTAGACGGCGTCGGCGCGGTGTTGCTCAACGGTCAGGATGAAGTCCGCGTGGGCGAGCGCGTTTACGGCACAGGCCGCGTGGTCGAGGTGCCGGTTGGAGACGAGCTGCTGGGCCGCGTGGTCAACCCCATTGGCATGCCGCTGGATAATAAACCGCTCAACGCATCCCGTTATCGCCCGGTGGAATCCCCCGCGCCGCGCATCATCGACCGCCAAGCGGTCAACGAGCCGCTTATGACGGGTCTTCTCGCCGTGGACAGCATCATTCCCATTGGACGCGGTCAGCGCGAGCTAATCATCGGCGACCGCCAAACGGGTAAAACCACCATCGCGGTGGACGCAATCATCAACCAGCGCGGCAAGCACGTGAACTGCGTCTATGTCGCCATCGGGCAAAAGCTTTCCACCGTCGCGCAGATTTGCGAAACACTGCAAGCAGCCGGTGCGATGGAATACACCGTCATCGTGGTTGCCAACGCGAGCGATTGCGCCGCGATGCAATATCTGGCCCCGTATGCCGGCTGCGCGATTGCCGAGCAGTTTATGTACGACGGCAAGGATGCGCTGGTCATCTATGACGACTTGAGTAAACACGCGGTGGCATACCGTGCCATGTCCCTATTGCTCCATCGTCCGCCGGGACGCGAAGCCTACCCCGGAGACGTGTTCTATCTGCATAGCAGACTGCTGGAGCGCGCGGGCCATCTCAGCGAAGCAAACGGCGGCGGTTCGCTCACCGCGCTGCCCATCGTTGAGACGATGGCGAGCGATATCTCCGCTTATATTCCGACCAACGTGATTTCGATCACCGATGGTCAGATCTATCTGGAACCGGAGCTGTTCCATTCCGGCGTGCGCCCCGCGGTCAATGTCGGCCTCTCGGTCTCCCGCGTCGGCAGCGCCGCGCAGAAGAAGGCCATGCGCAAGGTGGTCAAAAAGCTCCGCCTCACGCTGGCGCAATACCGCGAACTGCAAATTTTCGCGCAGTTTGGCTCCGATATCGACAGCGTGACAAAAGAGATTCTCGATAACGGAGACCGCCTGAGCGAGACACTCAAGCAAAACCAGCACGAGCCGCTGCAGATGAGCGAGCAGGTACTGCTGCTCTACGCGGTCATGAACGGATACCTCAAGGAAGTGCCGGCGCAGCACGCGCGCGCATTCCAAAAGGGTTTGCTCCAATATGTAAGCCGTAATTACGGTTCTCTTTTGAGTGAAATCGAGGAGACCGGCGACATGACCGACGAGCAGATTCAGGAAATGCGGGCCGCAATCGAAAACTATCAGCTGACCTGCAAGGCATAACGGCAGGGGCCTGAATCCGCAGAGCGCAGTACAATAAATTTGGCGTAACATTCGCCGGAGAGGAGACGATTACACATGGCAAACATGAGCGATATTCGCTTTCACATCAAAAGCGTAAGGCAAACGCGCCAGATTACAAACGCCATGCATATGGTCTCCGCTGCGCGTATGCGCCGGGCGCTGGACGGCATCGCAAAAAACCGCGCCTACTTTTACCACGCGCTGGATATCATCGTCGACATTCAAAACCACATCGGCGATATTCATCACGCTTATATCGACCACCGCAAAGGCGACAAGGTAGCCTATATCGTCGTCTCCGGCGAAAAAGGACTTTCCGGTTCCTATAACCACGCGGTGCTATCGCTGGCGGACAGTCTTATCGCACAAAAGAACGTCGTGGAAATCTATACCATCGGCAGCGTCGGCAGTTCGCATTTTATGCGCATGGGGCTTACACCGGATCGGCACTTTGAGCGCCTCGCGGAAAACCCGAAACTCGACCAGGTGCGCAGGTTGATGACGATCTTGATCGATCAATACAACCGCGGCGAAATAGACGAGCTGCGCATTGTCTACACGCGCTTTATCAACACCCTCTCGCGCGAACCGGTGGAACAAAAGCTCTTGCCGGTCGAGCTCAACGACTTCAAGCGCGGCAGGCCCGAAAGCCACGCGGACGAAGAATACGACCGCTCGTTCATCCTCTATGACCCTTCACCAAAAGAGGTGCTCAACGCGCTGATTCCCCAGCTCTTGATCGGTTACGTCTACGGCGCAATCGTACACGCCTACGCAAGCGAAAACTGCTCCCGTATGGCCGCAATGGAGAGCGCGACGCGCAGCGCGGCCAAGATGATAGAAAAGCTGCCGCAGCAGTACCATTCCGTTCGCCAGCTGCCCATTACCAATGAACTCGCCGATATCATCGGCGCCGCCAACGCGGCAAACGCGGCCAGATCCGCAGACGCCGCTTATTATCCGGAGGAAAAACACGCATGACGGAACAAGAACGTACCGGAAGCATCATCCGCATCATCGGCCCTGTGCTGGACGTGCGCTTTCAAGAGGGCAAAGAGCCGGCTTTAAAAACGCTGCTCGTGACCAAGACAGAGCCGCCCGTCCACATTGAGGTTGTGCAGCATCATTCCCCCGGCGTGGTGCGCGCCATCGCGCTGGAGCCCACCGAAGGACTCTCCTGCGGCATTGAAGTGCTCAACACAGGCGGCGGAATTCGCGTTCCCGTCGGTGAAAGCGTACTTGGTCGCGTCATCGACTGTCTCGGTCGTCCCATCGACGGTCTCGGCCCGATCGACGCCCCGCAAAGGGACGTTCACCAGGCGCCGCCGTCGTTTATGCTGCAGCGGCCATC
>CAYVAO010000008.1:2927-4432 GCA_964448895.1 uncultured Christensenella sp. | reverse complement strand
TTTGAAACCGGCATCAAGGTCATCGACCTCTTGGCGCCCTATCCCGTCGGCGGCAAAATCGGCCTCTTCGGCGGCGCGGGCGTCGGCAAGACGGTGCTGATTCTGGAACTGATCCATAACATCGCGAAGAACCGCAACGGCTACTCGGTCTTTACCGGCGTAGGCGAGCGCAGCCGCGAGGGCACCGACCTGATCAACGACATGCGCGAAAGCGGCGTTATCGCGCGCACATCCCTCGCCTTCGGGCAGATGAACGAGCCGCCGGGATCGCGTATGCGCGTTGCGCTCGCGGGGCTTTCGATGGCGGAATACATCCGCGACGAGATGCACCAGGACGTGCTTTTGTTCATCGACAACATCTTCCGTTTCGTGCAGGCGGGCAACGAAGTCTCCGCGCTGCTGGGTCGTATGCCCAGCGCGGTCGGCTACCAGCCGACGCTTGCCAACGAACTCGGCGAGCTGGAAGAGCGCATCGCGAGCACGCCGCACGGCTCCATCACCTCCGTTCAGGCGGTGTATGTGCCGGCGGACGATTTGACCGACCCGGCACCGGCGACGATCTTTTCGCACTTGGACGCGACAACGGTTCTTTCCCGCGCGATCGCCGAAATCGGCATCTATCCCGCGGTCGATCCGCTCGCTTCATCCTCCCGCGTATTGGAGCCTTCCATCGTAGGCGAGCGGCACTACAACGTCGCCCGTCGTGTACAGGAGACCTTGCAGCGCTATCATGAGCTGCAGGATATCATCGCCATCCTCGGTATGGATGAGCTTTCGGACGACGACCGCCAGACCGTTTACCGCGCGAGGAAGATTCAAAACTTCCTGTCCCAGCCGATGCATGTTGCGGAGGTCTACAGCGGGCAGCCCGGTTGCTCCGTCTCGCTTGCGGACACGATCGCGAGCTTTGAAGAGATCGTGGACGGCAAGGTGGACGAGATTCCCGAGTCGCTCTTCCTGCTGGCAGGCGGCATTGCGGAAGTACACGCGCGCTACGACGAGATGAAGAAGAACGAGCACGCGTAAGCGTTCGTTTCTGTTTCATTGCATCCGCAAAATAGTTCAGAAAGGAGCAGACCATGGCAAAGCCTTTTAACCTGATGGTCGTTACGCCGGAACGCGAGTTCTTCAATGGCGAGGCGGTTTATGTCAGCGTGCAGTCCATCGCGGGTTCACTCGGCGTGATGGCGGGGCATGTGCCTATGGTCTCCGCTCTGGACGTTGGCGCGCTGGTGATTCAAACCGACGAACACACAAGCCGCACGGCGTTTCACTCCGAAGGATTTATCGAGGTTCGCCCCGAGTGCGTCTATATCCTCTCGCAGGCCTGCGAATGGCCGGAGGAGATCGACGAAAAGCGCGCGCTTGAGGCCGAGCAGCGTGCGCAGGAGCGCCTCGCGCAGGAGCGCGGGGACGACCTTGGCACCATGGGCCACAGCAAGGTTGCACTCATGCGCGCCATGACGCGAAGAAAGATCAAGTCCATGTCCAAATAAACAACCTCA
>CAYVAO010000008.1:0-2917 GCA_964448895.1 uncultured Christensenella sp. | reverse complement strand
GCGCGCTCGAAGCGGAGCAGCGCGCACAGGAAGGCTTGCGGCAGGAGCGCGGAGGCGACGACCTCGGCACCATGGGCCACAGCAAAGTTGCGCTCATGCGCGCCATGACGCGGCGAAGGATCAAATCGATGTCCTCGATCGGATCAAAATAACGAGTATGACGCTCTGCGCGCATCGGTCAAACGATGCGCGTTTTTGATTTGCGTTGCTTAACAGCAAAGCTTTTCATATAATAAAACCAGCGCTGAATATTTCTCAGATATATTTCAGCTAGTTTTAGTGGAAAGCGAGGCAAGAGCGATATGCGGAAACGGCGCATCACAAAAAAAGTAGTCGGCGCGTTTTTCCTCACGCTCGCGCTCTGCATCGCGCTCTCCGCCTATATCGAATACGGCAGGCGCGCGCGGGAAGACGACCAGATGAAGTTCATCGCGGGCACCGTCAGCGCGCAGTCTTACGAGGTGCTCTCCTCTCAGCTCAACAAAGCCAGAACGCTGGAGGCGTTTGTGGTACAGAGCGAAGGCTCGACCGAAGGGTTTGAGCGCGTCGCGCGGCTACTGGTCACCGACAGCTCCGTTCGAAACGTGCTGCTTGCACCAAACGGCGTCGTCAGCGCGGTCTATCCGCTGAGCGGAAACGAAAGCGTGCTTGGGCACGATCTTATGGGTGAAAAGGCGGGCGATAAGGAAGCGCAGGCCGCGATCGACCGCGGCACGATGATCATGGCGGGACCGTTTACGCTCGTTCAAGGCGGTCAAGGAATCGCGGGTCGTTTGCCGGTGTATCTGAACGGCTCGTTCTGGGGCATCGTCTCGGTCACGCTCAACTATCCCGAAGCGCTCAGCGGACTCACCGCGCCTTCCACCGTCGCGTCGCAAGGCTTCGCCTGCCGCATTTGGCGCGTTAATCCTGACACCGGCGAGGAGCAGACGATCCTGAAAAACGGGGTTGGCATTGCCGAACGCGCGCTGGATTACGAATTTCCCATCTATAACTCCGAGTGGCACGTAACCGTTTCGCCCGTGCAACCCTGGTACACGAACGACAGCGTAATCTATTCCGCGCTGGTGAGTCTGCTGTTGAGTTTCTCCGTCGCTACCGCGGTGGTGAGCTCCGGCACCATCCGCCGCATGGAGCAGGAAGCGGCGCAAAACCGCATCATGTCCCTGCAAAAGCAGCTGGAATACGACCGCACCAACGTGCTTTTGGCGCAGATCAGCTCGCACTTTTTCTATCACACGCTCAACGCCATTCAAGCGTTGATCGTGCTCGATCCGGACGCTGCCTACAAGATGACGGAGGATTTCTCCCGCTTTCTTCGCTTTAAGGTGGACAGCGTGAGCGCGGAAAACGGGCTGGTGCCGTTTCGCGAGGAGTTGCGCACCGTGCGCGCCTATGCGGAGATCAACAAGATTCAGCTGCAAGGGCGGCTCAGCATGGAATACGACGTGTTTGACGCGGATTTCCTCATTCCGGTTCTGACGATTCAGCCCGTGGTGGAAAACGCGATCATACACGGCATCAAGCCGAAGGTTGGCGGCGGAACAGTCCGCGTCAGCCTCAGCCACGCGGAAGGGCACTATATCGTTCGCGTGTCGGACGACGGCGTTGGCTACACGCCCGGCGAGGAGACCAGCGCGCACTCGGTCGGCATCCAGAATATTCGCACACGCATGGAGCAATTCCCCGGCTGTTCGATGCAGGTGGAGAGCGAGCCGGGCCGCGGCACCACCGTGTTGCTGATCTACGCGGATAACCTCACCAAAGAAAACACACCAACGATTGCAACGCTGCGTCAGGAGGGCACATGAAAACTATTTTGGTCGACGACATGGTGCTGGATATGCAGCTACTAGAGCTCAAGTGCGCGGATATGCCGGAGATTGAGATCGTCGGCAAATTCACCGTGCCGGAAGAAGCGATTGCTTATGCCGCCTCTCACGAGGTGGAGTTTGCCATGCTGGATATCGACATGCCCGGCATGAACGGAATCGAACTTGCGATGCGCCTGCGCGAGATGCGTCGGGACATCATCATTGTCTTCATCACCGCGCACCCGCGCTTTGCGGTTGAGGCGTTTCAGATGAAGGCGGACTACATGGTGTTTAAGCCCTTCGATCGGGACGACATTCAGGATGTTTTGGAGCGCGCGCGGCTGCTGCACAGCAGGCAGAAAAAGCGGGTACAGTTTCACACCTTTGGCAATTTTGAGATGCTGGTAGACGACAAGCCCGTGCGCTTTGTCTCCGCAAAAGCAAAAGAGCTCATGGCGCTCTGCGTGTTTTATGAGGGAAGAAACGTAGGCATCTACGATATCATCGAATATCTCTGCGAAGGCAGCGAGAACAAAACCGCCGAGAATACCGGCTATCGAAGAACGATTAAAGAGCTCACCGCCCCGCTAAAAGCCTGCCACGCGGAGGAGATCGTCGTGCGCGCGCGCGGCAGCTGTCATCTCCGCCGCGAGCTCGTCTCCTGCGATTATTACGATTTCTGGGCGGGCAAGGCGGACGCGGTCTCCCGCTTTGACGGCAGGTTTATGAGCGATTATGCCTGGGCGGAACCCGCGATTTACCGTATGTGTGAGAAAAAAGGCCTGTCCTGATTCGCATATTCCCCGAATTTCCGCGTAAAAAAGCGCTTCGATACCGACAATCATCGATTCCCGCTCCAAAACCGTACGGTTCTCGTACGGTTTTTATGATATATTATTTCGCAAATAGTTTCCGGCAGCTTTGATCCAGCAGGAACACAGCGGGAGCGAAATAAAAAATTGCATGATGAGCGCCTGACAGCGGCGAAACAAAGACGTTTCGTACGGTTTCCGTACGGAACGTTTGTTATATTGCTTGTAGATTCGATTATGCGTTACCGATTCA
Source organism: uncultured Christensenella sp. (assembly GCA_964448895.1). Taxonomy (GTDB): domain Bacteria; phylum Bacillota; class Clostridia; order Christensenellales; family CAG-138; genus UBA7703. The sequence continues at coordinate 38 of CAYVAO010000008.1, read as the reverse complement.
CAAGCGGGCGCAACATTTTCAGCATGATGAAACAATCT
>CAYVAO010000007.1:8726-17575 GCA_964448895.1 uncultured Christensenella sp. | reverse complement strand
ATCGGCTGATGGATGAAAGAATCGAAGCAATAAGAAATGAAGTTTCATTTCACGACGGCGCAAGATAATCAAAAATATTGGCAAAAATGTTGTCGAAAACCACGGATCGATGGGCCCGCTGTACGGCATCTTCTTTGACGAGATGTCGATCGCCAGCATGGACCTGCAAGAAATTGGCGCACGGGATTTTGAAACCATGCTGAAGAATGCGCTTTCCGGCATTCAGGAAATCGGCAGTGCAAAGCGGGGCGATAAAACGCTGCTGGATACCCTGATCCCCGGCGTGGAGGCGTACTCCTCCGCGCTGGATGCGGGAAAGGACTTTCAAGAAGCATTGGCCGCCATGCAGACGGCTGCAAAAGAGGGCTGGCAGTCCACCGAGGGAATGGTTGCGAAGATCGGGCGCGCCAGTCGGCTCGGGGAACGTTCCAGAGGGGTTCTGGATGCGGGCGCGACGAGTTGCTGGTTGATTCTGAATTCGATGGCGAATTCAATACAAGCAAGACTTTGATTGCTCAAATCAAAACGCATCGCGAGTAGCGGAGAGAGACAAAGGAAAAGGCGCTGTGTGAATGTGGCTGAGAACAGCCGGTTCACCGGCGCCGACTTTGTTTTATTTCAAATCATTACAAACCTGATTCCGTTTGCATACATGCCGTATCTGAAACAGATGAACGAAACGGCAGGATATTCTAGATCGAACGAGTAAGCCGCCGTGAAAGTTACATTTTTACGCTGAAAACAAGCGTAAGTCGCAGACATTGCTTGTTTTTTGACGAAATATGATATGATGTAGAAAATCATGATCATAAGAGGCTGATTGCATGCTAATTGGAGGTATTATGAATGTTTTTTCGTTAATACTGACGATTCTCTCCGTTCTATATATCGTACTGGGCGCAAAGGTGTTTCGGTTGGATCAGCGGGCACGACAGAACAAACTCTTTTTGGTCTTGAATCTCTGCCTCTTTGTATGGTCATTTGCAACCGCGCTTTATATATCGGCAAGAAGCGAAATTTCGTGATCAATCTGGGATAAGCTTAGTTCTGTCGGGTGCTATCTGTTTATTGGATCGGTGCTGCACTTCTTTCTGTTTTTCACAAAGAGAGAAAACACTCTAAACCGTTGGTGGAAGTATGCGATCTTGTATGCTCCGGGCCTTGGATTTTCCATTCTGGAGATCGTGTTTGATTTTTATGTAAAGAGTTATGTGCGCGGAGAATATGGTTGGAGCGTAGTTGCGAAGACGGACTCGGTTTTGTTTCTTGCGTCAATCGTTTATATCGTTGTCTATTTTACTGCTTGTATTCTATTGAGTCTCGTTTTCTCCAAAACAGAAATAATGGCGAGAGAGAAAATACAGGCCAAAGTACTCATGATTACTTCGAGCATGTCTCTGCTGATCGGATTAGCCATCATGGTGGTTGTGTCCGTCTTGGAAGTGGACATTCCGGACATCACGCCAATTTCAGGAGCGATCTGGTCGTTTGGAATTTATTATGCGATTGTGAAATATCAACTGCTGTCGTTGACCCCGTCCTTTATTGCGGAGAATCTCTTTCAAACCATCGCAGATTCCGTAATCATCGCGGATCAAAACGGAACGGTCATCAACATCAATCCGGAGGCGCAGCGTCTGCTGGGGTATCACAAGGAAGATCTGCTTGGCAGGTCGCTCAACGAGATATTCGTAAACGACAACAGATCGGCAAACAATATCTCCGAGTTGATCAATCGCTGCCCGGTGCGGGGCGCGGAAACGTATATGATTTCCCAAACGAATATGCATATTCCGGTCATCTTGTCGATATCGGAATGCAGCGATCATTTCAATACCAGGCTGGGGTTTGTGCTCGCGTCGAAAGATGTGACCGAGTATAAGAAGGCGGAAGAAAAGATACAATATCTTGCGACCCACGACAGCCTGACAGGATTGCCCAATCGATTAATGTTTACGCAACTGCTGGATCATGCGATTTTATCCGCAAAGCGCGAAAATAAATCTCTGGCAGTGTTCTTTGTGGATTTGGACCGTTTCAAAACAATCAACGACACAAAGGGGCACGATGCAGGCGACGAACTGCTGAAAACGATTGCCGCGCGCTATCAAAAAACGTTGCGGGCTTCGGACGTTGTTTGCCGTCAAGGCGGAGACGAGTTTGTGATCTTGATTGAGAATATCCGAAAATCGAGCGACCTAAAGCAAATCGCAACGCAAATACTGCTCAGCACGTATGAACCCGTATTCTTGTTTGGCGACGAGTGCCGCGTAACCGCCAGCATAGGCATCAGCGTATACCCGAAGGACGGGGAAGATTCGCAGTTGTTGATGAAACACGCGGATATCGCGATGTATTGCGCGAAAGAAGACGGGAAGAACAATTTTCAATTCTATTCAAAGGATTTGCAATCGCTCTCCATGGGCCGTCTTGCGATCGAAAAGAACCTGCGCTTGGCACTTGAGCGGCATGAGCTTTCCCTGCATTATCAGGCAAAGGTCAATTTTAAAACCGGCGTGATCACCGGCGTCGAGGCGCTGCTTCGCTGGCAAAATCCCGAACTGGGAAGCGTGACCCCCACGCAATTTATCCCCGTTGCGGAAGAGACAGGTATCATTGTGCCAATCGGCAAATGGGTGTTGAAAAACGCTTGCGCCCAAAACGTTCTCTGGCAGGAGCAGGGTCTTCCCAAAGTCTGTATGGCGGTGAACCTGTCGTTAAGACAACTACTCGATAGCAATTTGCCGCGCGATATCGAAGACGCTTTGCGGGAGTCCGGTATGGAGCCGGAGCTTCTTGAATTGGAAGTAACGGAAAGCATGATCATGAATAACCCGAGAAAAATGATTGAGATATTACAGCGGATCAAAAACATGGGCGTGCGGCTCGCCATTGACGACTTTGGTACCGGATACTCGTCTCTCGCACAACTAAAGCAATTCCCTGTCGATACGCTGAAAATTGACCGGTCCTTTATTCGCAATATACCGGAAGACAACGAGGACAAGGCCATTGCACACGCGATCATCTGCATGGGAGAGACGCTGGGGCTGACGGTTGTTGCCGAGGGTGTTGAGACGATCGAACAACTGAATTACCTAAAGGATCAATCCTGTGATGAAATGCAGGGGTTTTACTTTAGCAAACCGGTTGTTCCGGAGCAGTTTGCCGAGCTTCTGCGCACTTATGAGAAATAGCTGGATGAAAACCGTGAAACGATATGAAGAGAGCTGGGAGCGAGAGCGCAGCTCTCTTTCTTATTCGAATGCGACTCTGGCTGCTCAAGATGTGTGACCTTGCTTGTTAAAGTCATTTTATCGCGCTGTCAGTGCACATTTTTCATCTTCTCAAGAAAAGGATCGAAGCGCGGGACTCCAGTTCTTCATCTGATTCAGTTGCTCGCTCGATATGCGTATGTGCTTGCCGCTCATGGAACATAAGCCGGACTCGCGAAGATCGCGTATCGCGCGCACGACGGTGCGCTGACTTACACCAATGTGATTTGCGATGTTCTGATAGCTCTGCCGGACGATGACGAACGGCGATTGGTAGGCGTTTTTTTCGTAATAATCCATCAGGTAGAAGGTGACGCGTTCCAACCCGCTCAGGTAAAAAAGCTTTCCGTTGAGACCGGAATCACGGTAGAGATCGTTTGCGATATGAAAACTGATTCTGCGCAGCAGCGGCAGATCGTTCATTGCAAATTGATACAGCTCGTCGGCGGGAATGCGCAGCACGGAAACGTCTGTTTTTGCGAGGATGGTTGCGATGATGGTTCGTTGCCGTGAGAATAACTCTAGCAGCCCGATCGCGCCGTTGAGTCGATCCAGCACGAAATACTGGTAATCCTGTCCGCTCTCAAAGCATTTCATGCCGTCCACAACGCCGGATTCGATGAAAAAGACGTATTCCAGCGAGTCGCCTTCGCTGACGATCAAGTCACCCGGCGCGTAAGTTTTTTGCGTGCAGCGCTCGGCTAGCGCGGCGGGCAATAGACCCAGCGCGCTGCCGTATGAGATGTCGAACTTATTCCAAACCTGTTCCAACTTTGTCGGCATATGATCGATTCCCCTTTTTTCGCCGAAAATATTCAGCAACGAAGCGAAAAAATAAGTACAATGAAGACAAATGTCCTCTTTATTCGCGATAGGTACACTATATAATCTAATCCATCAAAAGGCAAGTGCAATGATGCCCTGCCAAGCGTCGGTTACCCATTGATCAGCCAAATGAAGGAGAGGAAAAGGAATAATGAAAAAGGTTTTTGCACTCATCCTCGCGCTCTTGACGGTTTTCGGGCTGTTTGCCTGCGCCAAGACTGCCGCCCCTGCCACGGAAGCTACCACGGAAGCTGCCGCGGAAGCAACCGCTGAACAGACCGAAGCCACGACCGCACCGGAGAAGGTCTACAAGGTCGCGGTGCTGGTTCCGTTCATCGGCGACCAGTCCTATTTTGACTCCGTCAACGCGGGCCGTCTCGCCGTTGAGGAATACCCGAATGTGGAAACCACGCTCATCGAGATGGGCGAGGACAAGAGCAAGTGGGAGAGCTACTACCTCGACGCCTGCGAAGGTGGCTATGATCTCATCGTCGGCGGCAACAACGACGCGGAAGAATATTTCTACGCCGCTGCCCAGCAATATACCGACCAGCTGTTCTTCAACTTTGACTACGTTAACCACGTCGACCTGCCCAATGTCTTTGCGGTTACGTATAACACGCCGGAGCTCGGCTATGTGGCCGGCACCGCGGCGTCGCTGATCACGCAGAGCAGCATGCCCAAAGCGAACGCGGAAAAGATTGTCGGCGTCGTGGTCGGCATGGACTTCCCGGCGATGAACGACTTTGTCAGCGGCTTCTGCCAAATCTGCTATGACAACGGCGTGCAGGTGCTCATCGGTTATCCGGAGAGTTTCACCGACTCCGCCAAAGCAAAGGAAATCGCGCTGAACATGTATGCCCAGGGTGCGGATGTCGTTTGGCAGGTAGCCGGCGGCGCGGGTCTCGGCGTATTCGAAGCCGCCGCGGAAGCGGACAAGTATGCCTTCGGCGTAGACAGCGCCCAGACCATCGCGCTCAGCGGTCAGCCGAACCTCGCCGCGACGATCGTCACCTCCTTCTACAAGGATTGCGGCGCGTCCGTGAAGTATGCGGTTGATATGCTCATCGCGGGTACCTACCCGACCGGCGCGCAGACCCTCGGCATCAAGGAAGGCGCCGTCGGCCTGATCAAGAACCAGCAGTATATCGACATGGTTCCGCAGGAGATTCGCGACCAGATCGATGCCCAGGTTGCCAAAGTAGCCGCGGGTGAAGTTTCCGTCATCAGCGCGCTTGCGGATGATGCCGCCTGGCAGGACATCAAAGCAAAGGCAACTGCTCCTTTGAACTAAGAAACACTGGAAATTGCAGGAGAGGTGCTCTATGCTCAATAGAGCGGTTCTCCTGCTTTTTGAAAAAGGCGGAGTCGTGCAACAGCGCCCGCCTTTTTCAAAAGGCCAAGTCATCCGGCAATTCAACGATCAAAGATATGCACAGTCTGTTCAGCAAAGGGAGGGATTCCTCTGGAAGAGTCGATTTTACGACTGGAAAACATCACAAAAGTCTATTCCAACGGCGTTGTAGCCAACAAGGACATCTCGGTTGATTTTCGCAAGGGCGAGATTCACTCGATCGTCGGCGAAAACGGCGCGGGCAAATCCACGCTCATGAAGATCCTCTTTGGCATCGAGCAGCCGTCCGCGGGAAAGCTCTATTTACGCGGCGAGGAGCGGCAGTTTCACAATTCGCTGGAGGCCATCGACGCTGGCATTGGCATGGTGCACCAGCACTTTATGCTGATTCCTACTTTTACGGTAGCGGAGAGCATCGTGCTCGGTATGGAGCCGCGCAAAAGCAAGCTTTTTCTCAACAAAAAAGCTGCCGTGGAAAAAACGCGCGCCATCGCCGAACAGTATAATTTTGACGTGGATGTCACGAAGAAGATTTCCGAGCTCTCCGTCGGTGCCAAGCAGAAGGTAGAGATTCTCAAGACGCTCTATCGCAACGCGGAGATCATCATTTTGGATGAGCCGACCTCGGTTCTCACGCCGCAGGAGACGGAGATATTATTCGACGAGCTGGAGAAGTTTCGAAAGCTTGGACACACGATTCTGTTCATCTCCCACAAACTCGGTGAGGTCAAGCAGATTTCCGACCGGATCACGATCATGCGAAACGGCGAGAGCCGCGGCACCTTCAACAACGCGGAGATCTCCATGGAGGAACTCACCGCGCGCATCATCGGTCGCGAGCTGATCAGCTCCTACGATGAGAAAAAGCGCGACTGGCCGGAGCAGAAACCCGTGTTGACCGTAGAAAACCTCTGCCTGTCGCACAAAGGACAAACGCGATTGGAAAACGTTTCTTTCGCGGTGAAGCGGGGCGAAATCTTCGGTATTGCAGGCGTGCAAGGAAACGGACAGGACGAGCTGATCCGCGCCATCGCCGGCCTGAGCTGGCATACGAGCGGCACGATTACGCTCGATGGAACCGATATTTCGCGACTGCCGATCAAAAAGCGCCGCGAAGCGGGACTCGCGTATGTGCCGGAAGACCGCATGATCGACGGCACGGCGGGCGAAGCCTCGCTGGGGGACAACATCATCTCCACCTATTTCGACCGTCCTTCGCTCAATGGCCCGTTCTTTATGCGGGGCAAGCGGATTCAAACCGAGGCGAGACGGCTGATCAAGGAATATTCCATCAAGGCGGAGTCGCCCGCGCAAAAGATTCAGAGCCTCTCCGGCGGCAATATCCAAAAGGTCGTCGTAGCCAGGGAACACAACACGAACCCCAAGTGCATGCTTGCCGAGCAGCCGACGCATGGTATCGACATCGGCCGCGCGGCGTTTATTCACCTGCGCTTGATCGAGATGCGAAACGAAGGCGCGGGCCTGCTGCTGGTGAGCGCGGATTTGGACGAGGTGATGGGCCTTTCCGACCGGCTGATCGTGATGTACGACGGCAAGATTGCGGCGTATTTTCCCGATATGAAGGGGCTTTCTCGCAGCGAATTGGGCTACTACATGCTCGGCGTCAAACAGCAGACGGCCGAAGAGATCGGAGGTGCGCTCCATGACTAAGAAAAAGTTTTCCCTCACGGGAGATACCGCGTTCGAGACCGTCAAGACGATCATCGCGATACTGATTGCGCTGTTGATCACGTTTTGCGTACTCGCGCTGACCTGTGAAGACCCCGTCGCGTCGTTTGTGACCATGCTGACCGGGCCGCTGACGAAACTGCGCTACTTTGGCAACGTGCTGGAGTCCATGGTACCTCTGGTGTTCTCCGGGCTTGCCTGCTCGCTGCTGTTCCGAACGGGACTATTCAACCTCGGCATCGAGGGTATCTACTATATCGGCGGCGTCATCTGCTCCTACATCGCCTGCCAGGTCTTTGGCAACAGCTTTACGCATCCGCTGGTGGCGATTCTGGTTCCGGCGCTGATCGGCGGGGTGCTGATGTTGATTCCCGGCTATCTCAAGGCAAAGTTTAACGCCAACGAGCTGGTGACGTCGCTCATGCTCAACTCCATCTATCTTGGCGTTGGCCTCTGGTTCATCAAAACATATCTGCGCGCGACGGACTATTCTTCCACCGCGTCTCCGCTGTTCACCGAGACGGCAACGTTGCCGTATATCATTCCCGGCACGCGGGTGACGATCGGCATTATCCTCGCGGTTGCCGCGGCGCTGTTGATCTACATTTTGCTCTTTAAAACGCGGCTGGGCTACCAAATCCGCATGACGGGGTTAAACCCGAGTTTTGCGCGCTATTCCGGCATGAACGCCATGAGCCTGTTCCTGCTCGTACACTTTATCTCCGGATTTCTGGGCGGCGTCGGCACCTCCGTCGAGCTATTGAGCATCTATTCGCGCTTTAGCTGGGTGGCGCTGCCGGGGCTTGGGTTCAACGGCGCGCTGATGGCGATGATGGGCAAAAACAACCCAATCGGCGTGCTCGTCGTCGCGTTTGGCATCAGTTATCTGCAAATCGGCGCGGAGATTATGAGCCGGAGCACGACCGTACCGGTAGAGGTGATCTCCATCGTCACCGCAACGCTGGTTCTGCTCATCTCGGCGCAATATTTTCTGCGCGGCTGGCGTGAGAAGAAACTGCTGAAGGAGGGATTGCTGCATGTCTGAGTTTTGGAGCGTCATCCTCAGTGAAGAGTTTTTAACGACGGTGGTGCGCGTGCTGGTGCCGCTGCTGTTTGCGAGCATGAGCGCGTATATCGCGGCGCTGGCGGGCATCCCCAACATCGCGGTGGAGGGCATAATGCTCATGAGCGCGCTGTTTGCGGTGCTTGGCAGCTATTGGACGCAGTCCTCGTGGCTTGGGCTATTGATTTCGATCGGCGCGGGGCTTGTCATGGCGCTGATTTTGATCCTTTGCACGATCAAGATGGGCACCAACCCGATTCTGGTCGGCATCGCGCTCAACACGTTCGCTTCCTCGTTTACCGTGTTCCTGCTTTATATGTTTACGCAGAACAAAGGCACGAGTGCGTCTCTGGCCTCCATCGTGCTGCCGATTGTCAATGTTCCGGTCATTGAGAAGATTCCCGTGCTGCGGGCGATCCTATCGGGGCAGTATACCGTTACTTATCTGTGTATTCTCTGCATGATTCTGCTGGCGCTGCTGGTTTACCAAACGCCGCTGGGCATGCGCATGAAGGCCGCGGGACTGGACGAGCGCGCCGCAAAGACCGCGGGAATCGACGTGAACCATGTGCGCATCATCGCGGTGTTGATCTCCGGCCTGCTCGCCGCGCTGGGCGGCGCCTACATGTCGACCGGATATCTT
>CAYVAO010000007.1:0-8716 GCA_964448895.1 uncultured Christensenella sp. | reverse complement strand
GTGTAGATCTCCGTCCTCCACGAATCAATAAAAAAAAAATACATGACGACCGGATATCTTTCGATCTTTACCAAAAACATGATCGCGGGCCGCGGCTGGATCGGCATCGCGGCGCAGGCGATGGGCGGAACCAGCATGCTGGGCGTCGCGATTACGACATTTGTCTTCTCGCTGTTCCAGGCGGTTACCAATGTCTTTTCGCTCTATGACCTGCCGAGCGAACTCATCAATATCATTCCGTACGTAGGCGTCCTGTTGGGCATTATTCTCTTCTCGGTCTCCACGTACCGCAGCAGCAAGAAAGGATAACGACCAACGTGCAAATTTTCATCGACTGCGATCCGGGGCATGACGACGTGCTCGCGATACTGCTTGCGCTCGCGCATCCGGAGAAAATTACCATACAGGGGATAACGACCGTAGCCGGAAACAGCACGGTGGAGCATGTGACCGACAATATACTCAAAGTTCTTGATCACATCGGCGTGTCCGTTCCCGTGGCGATGGGCTGCGCGCGGCCGATTCGCCGAGAGCCGGAGCCGCAACCTATGGCGCACGGCGAAAGCGGCATGGACGGCCCTGTTTTACCAGCGGCAAAGTCTAAGGCGGATCAACGGCACGCCGTCGCGTTTTTGCAGGAAGAGATCATGCGTAGTCGCGATCGTGTCACGATCGTTTCGCTTGCGCCGATGACCAATCTCGCGAAGCTGATCGAAACCCATCCGGAGGTCAAGCCGCGTATCGAGCGCATATGCATGATGGGCGGCAGTCTGCACGGCGGCAACATCCTGCCCCGCTCGGAATTCAATATCTATCACGATCCGGAAGCTGCAAAGATCGTCTTTGAGAGCGGGATTCCGATCGTGATGAGCGGGTTGGAGGTTTGCGCCGAGGCGAAGACCATGCTCTGCGATTTTGAGCCGCTCCAATTTGGCGGGCGCGTGTCGCGGATGGCTTATGAGCTGATGGATTTCTACAGCGGCTATGCGCGCGCACGCGGTTGGGATTATACCAACGTGTTCGATGCGGTTCCCGTTGCGCAGATGATTCAGCCGGAGCTGTTCTCCGGTTCTCAATATCGCATCGATATCGAAACGGAAGGCTCGCTCTGCCGCGGCATGACCGTAGCGCAGCCCTGCGACGCGTTGCAGCCGGAGCGCTGCGTAACCGTGTTGGAGCATGGCGACGGCGTTCGCTTTTCCGCGCTGATGCTGGATGCACTCAAAATACTGGATCAAACACAGCCCGACTAAAGAGATTGTCGAACGAGGAGGCGCAACATGGGAGTTTTTGTCTACGAGATTCGAAGCGGACTATCGCAGATTCCGCGCGCGCATTCCGCCGCATTTTTAAGCGCGGTTGAGGCGGCGCTTGGCGAGACACTGACGCAAGCTTCGTTGCAGCAGTTCTTGGAAGAATCATTCGGGTTGATTTATGTTTCCTCGGGCGGCAGCGAGGGACTGTTTTTACAGCAGTTTTCCTCCTACGATAAACCCTGTTATCTGCTCACCAGCGGAGACAGCAACTCGCTCGCCGCTTCGATGGAAATTCTTGCTTATCTTCGCCAGAACGGGCGAAAGGGCGAGATATTGCACGGAGACGTGCAGTCGATCGCCTCACGCATTCGCGTTCTTTCCCGCGCCGCGCGCGCAAAGCAGGCGCTGACGGGGCTTCGCATCGGCGTCGTCGGCAAGCCCTCCGACTGGTTGATCGCCAGTACGCTCGACCGCGCGGCCTGCGCCGGAAAACTCGGCGTAGAAGTGGTCGATATCCCGATGGAGGAACTGCTAGAGGCAAACCGCACCGCGCCAAGCGTGCAAAACGAATGGACGGAGCAGCTGCGCTCCTTTGGATATGATACAATCGAAACGGAGAAAGCGCTTCGCATCTACGACGCGCTGAAGCTGCTCGTATCGCGCCACAATCTCGGAGCGGTCACGGTTCGGTGCTTTGATTTGCTGGACAGTGTCTGCACGACCGGTTGCCTCGCGCTTGCGATTCTCAACGCGGAGGGCATCTATGCCGGCTGCGAGGGAGATGTACCGTCCACACTTTCCATGGCGATTTTGGGCGAGCTCAGCGGTCAGCCGGTGTTTATGTGCAATCCCAGCCGCATCGACACGAAGGCGGGACATATCGTGCTTGCGCACTGCACGCTGCCGGTCAACATGCCGCGCGGGATGACGCTGACCACGCATTTTGAATCCGGCATCGGGGTCGCCATCGCTGGTAACATTCCGCTGGGGACTTGCACGATCTTTAAAGCGGGCTCGGATCTTTCGCGTTATTATGCCAAGGCGGGCGAAATCGAGAAAAACCTCAACGAAACCGCGCTCTGCCGCACACAGATTCAGGTTGCGCTGGATGACATGACCTACTTTCTGACCAACCCGATTCAAAACCATCATCTGGTTTGCGCGGGCGACTGGACGCGGGAAGCCGAGGAGTTTTTCGCGCTGCTATAACGCGAGCATGCATGCAACTTTGCACACGAGGAGAATCAGATGAAGAAGACGATACGCACAAAGATCGAGAGAAGCGATATCGTGCTGATGGACGATATCTACTATTCGCAACCACTGGCGTATTTCGGCAGAAAACCGAGACCGCTAAAGATGATGCTCCTTCGCCCGATCGAATGGTGGGGAGAGACGGAGCTGCCGCCGCTGCCGACCATACTCTGGGTCGTTGGCGGCGCATGGCAGCAGACGTTTCCTTCCTGGCGCATGGCGGAGTTTTCCTATCTGGCGTATGCGGGATATCAGGTTGCCGCGATCGATTATCGTACCGTCAACGAAGCTTCTTTTCCCGCGCAGGTGGAGGACGTGAAGACCGCCGTTCGTTTCTTGCGCGCAAAAGCCGCGCGGTATGGCGTGGATGCGGAGAAAATCGCCGTCATGGGCGATTCCGCGGGCGGTTATCTTGCGGCGATGCTTGGCGCAACCGGAGATAGCGCGCTGTTTGAAACCGACGAATGGGCCGGGTATTCCAGCGCAGTTCGGGCGGTTGTGGACTGGTACGGGCCGATCGATCTGCTGCGGATGCGTGAAACCGCTCTGGCGCAGAATCCGGATTCCGGCGCAGAGGACGAGCTGCTGTTTCGGTTGTTTGCCGGGTGCCCGATTTCGGATGAGAACCGGGAATGGCTTGCTTCCATGAACCCGGAACGGTATCTTTCGGCTCAAACACCGCCGCATTTGCTGCTGCATGGAACGGCGGATGAAATGGTGGATGTGCGGGAGAGCGAGCGGTATTACGACGCGTTGACGCAAGCGGGTGTACCCGCCGAGCTGTATCTGCTCGAAGGCGCGGGTCATTGCGACCAGGCCTTTTCGCAGCCGGAGATTCAGCGTATTATTTTGGACTTTTTTGAGCGACATTTGAAGTAATGATTCACTGGGGAGGGGAACGCTTTGCGCTTGACAAACGATATTCGGGAGCGCATTTACGCGGGCGTTCTTGGCAAAATGACCGGCGTCTATCTCGGCCGCCCGGTTGAAGGCTGGACCTACGAGGCCATCCAGTCCCGCTTTGGCGAAATCAAGGGCTATATTCATGAAGAGCTGAACCTGCCGTTGATCGTTACGGACGACGATCTTTCGGGCACGTTTGGCTTTTTTCGCGCGGTGGAAGACGGCGGATTTCAAAGCGAAATCTCGGCAAAAGCCGTCGGCGAGACCTGGATGAATTACATCATCGAGGACAAGACCATCCTTTGGTGGGGCGGAAAGGGAAACTCCACGGAACACACCGCCTATCTCAATCTCAAGCAAGGCGTCCCCGCGCCGCAAAGCGGCAGCGCGGCGCGAAACGGGCGCGTCATTTCGGAGCAGATCGGCGCGCAAATATTCATGGACGCGTTTGCGATGATGCACCCGGGCGATCCGGAACGGGCGGCAGCCGCGGTTCGCGCCTCGGCGAGCGTTTCGCACGACGGAATTGCCGTGGAAGCCGCGTCGTTTCTCGGCGCGCTGGAAGCCGCAGCGTTTGTTGAGCCGAATCTGGATCGCCTGTTCGACGAAAACGAGCGGTTTCTTTCGAGCGAATTTCTGCGCCGTCTCGTCGACGATGTGCGAAACGCCTGCGCAAAGGCCGAGCATTGGCGCGAGGTGCGCGATTATCTCAATCAAAACTATGGCTACGACCGTTTCGGCGGAGTCTGCCACATCGTGCCAAACCATGCGCTGACGCTCGCATCCATCCTGCTTGGCGGGGACGATTTTGCCCGCGCGCTGATGATTGCGGTCTCTGCTGGTTGGGATACGGACTGCAACGCTGGAAACGTCGGTTGCTTCAATGGCATCCGGCTGGGGCTTGACGCACTGACAAAACAGCAAGACTATCGCGCTGATGTGCGGGATCGATTGTTCGTCGTGACTGCGGACGGCGGTGAAGGCGTGAGCGACGCGGTGCGCGAGGCGAGAACGATCATCCGCGCGGCGGCAAATGTTTATCAAGAGCAAGCGAATCTTCCCAGAGAGCGGTTTGCGTTTGAGTTTTGCGGGAGCATGCAGGGATTTGAACCCTGCCCGTATGCGGAATCGACACAAGATGCATGCTTATCCAACAAATACGGACAAGGTCTGCTGCTTCGGATTGCGGGAGAGAACGCGAGCGTAAGCACGCCGACTTTTTTTGACCCGAACACGAGCTGGCAAGGATATGACGCAATCGCGTCGCCTTCGCTCTATGAAGGGCAAACGATGACGGCGCGCTTTCTTTGCGAGGAAAATCTGCCGCCCCGTGTCACGCCGTATGTCTGCTTCGTGTCGGCGCAAGACAACGTTGAGATCGTGTTTGGCGAAACAGCACCGCTGCAACAAGGCGAGACGCAGATTCGCTGGACGATTCCGCAGCTTGGCGGACAGCCGATCATACGCGCCGGATTCAGGGTTCAACGCGAGGGAGACGATGCGTATCAACTTACGCTGCGTTCGCTGGACTGGTCGGGCGCGCCGCAAATGTATCAACTCACGGGCGCGCTGCAAAAGAACATCACCGATCCAATGCCGTTTGTCTACCGTCAATTTGTCTCAAGCGCGAAGAATTTCGGGCTGAGTTTGACCCATACGCTCTGCGTTTCGCATCCGGAGGAAAACGGTGTGGTGACGCTCGGTACGCGGGATTTTTCGGATTATACTATCTCCGCATGGCTCACGCCGCAGCCAAACGAGCGCTGCGGGTTGGTTGCCCGCGCGCGCGGGCACCGGCAATATTATGCCGCGTTGCTTTCGGGCGGGGACACGCTGACGATCGTTTTGCGGGATGCTTCGGGAGATCATATGCTCGCGAAAACCACACTGCACTATGCGGAATTTGAGCCGTTGAACCTGATGCTGACGGTGAAAGAAAACACGCTGGAAGCGAGAGCCGGTGCGGTGTGCCTCAAAGCGATCGATTCGCAGGCAAAATACCCGTCCGGCGGGGCGGGCTTTCGCGTGGATAACGGCACGATGATGGTGGATTCGATCCGCATCGAAAACGAAAAATTGGATTAAAAATGCCCCATCCGTCTGATGGGGCATAGAACGAGGGTATCTTCAGCAAAAGAGTTACTTCAAGCTGTCTGTAAGCGTTTGAAAGAACAGCTCGGGAGCGTCAGTAATCGGGGTATGCGCCGTGGTATCGCGGGTAATCAGCGTCGAGTCGGGGACGGCTTTCTGCGCTTCAATCGCCCAGGCATACGGTACGACGAGATCCTGCTTTCCGTGAATCATCGTGACGGGACACTGGATGTTCTTGATGCGGTCGCTGCCCGCGGCGGAACCCGTGGGTTTGTCCGTCATGTTAAACGTTAACAGCGAGTAGTCGATATCGACGAGATTTCTCTGCTGCATGATGGCGTCCAGATAGCGCTCGTAGTCCTCTGCCGGCGGCTGCGCCAGATTGTAGATAACCGCGTTCCAGATGGCGCGCATCAGCTCGCGGTTACCGGTTGCGTACGCGTCCAAAACGGGAGCAACCTGCACCGGATCGGCCGCGATCTCCTCTTTGGTTTTCAGTAGCTCGGTGAGAATCGGCTGACCGGTTGCGTCTTTGTGAAACATCGGGTATCCGGTCGGAGGCACGCTCTCCACGAGAATCGCTTTTTTGATGCGCTTGGGCAGGCTCGCCGCCATCTCCAGCACCACGCCGCCGCCGGTTGACCAACCAACGAGCGAGCAGGTGTCAATTCCCGCTTCGTCGAGAAAACGTTCCAAATCCATCGCCAGCTCGCGCAAAGAGTCGAAGCGATGGTTGTAAGTGCTGTCGCCAAAGCCGCGCATATCCGGCGCAAACACGCGATAGTTGCTTTCGAGGTGCTCCATCGTCGTCTGCCAGTGGACGGAGGAGGACATATTGCCGTGAATCAGCACAACCGTTTCTCCAGCGCCGCAGGAGCGATAAGCCAGCGTTTCATCACCGATCGATATCGTTTGAACTTCATATTGTTTCATTTCTCGTGTTCCTCCCTGTTCAAATTTTTCGCTACTATTTCAGTATACACAAAATGATTTGTCGTCTCAGCAGGTTTTTAAAATAACTGCCGTGCCCATGCCGCCGCCGATGCAGAGAGAGGCGAGGCCGAGCGCTTCGTTTGCCGCGCGCATGCCCGCAAGCAGCGTCACGATGATGCGCGCGCCGGAGGCACCGACCGGATGACCCAGCGCGATGGCGCCGCCATTGGGGTTCGCCCGCGCAAGCAGGGTCTCTTTCGACACACCGTGTTCTTCGCTCAATAGCTGGATTACGCCCAGCGACTGCGCGGCGAACGCCTCGTTGAGCTCGATTCGCTGCATGTCCGCAAGGCTCAGACCCGCCATCTTCAGCGCCGCGCGAATGGCGGGAACGGGGCCGAGGCCCATGACGGAAGGTTCCACGCCGCCTTGTCCCCAGGCGACGATTTCCGCGAGCGGCGTGAGGCTATAGTCCGCTATCGCCCGCTCGGAAGCAAGCGCAAGGAAAGCCGCGCCGTCGTTGATGCCGGAGGCGTTGCCCGCCGTTACGGTGCCGTCCTTTAGGAACGCGGGCTTGAGAGAAGCGAGTTTCTCCAGACTTGTTTTGCGGTTCGGGTACTCGTCCGTATCAAACACGATCTCTTCCTTGCGGTTGATGATCTTGATTGGCGTAATTTCTCCGGCAAAAGCGCCCGTATCCACCGCGCGGATCGCCTTTTGCTGGGAAGCGATGGCAAATTCATCCTGCTCCTCGCGCGAGATGCCATACTTGCGGGCAATGTTTTCGGCGGTGATGCCCATATGGCTGCCGTCAAACGCATCGGTCAGCGCATCGAACACCATATGATCGACGATCTCTTTGTTGCCCATTCGAAGGCCCTGACGTGCGCCGGGGATGAGATACGGCGCGAGGCTCATGCTCTCCGTGCCGCCGGCAAGATACAGGTTGCCCGTGCCGGAGGCGATGGCAGCCGCCGCCGACATCGCGGCCTTCATGCCGGAGCCGCAAGCCATGGAGACGCCCCAGGCGGGAATCTCGACCGGAACACCGGCGTGGATCGCAACCTGCCGCGCAACGCCCTGCCCGCAACCCGCCGGAAGGATGTTTCCTACGATCACTTCGTCCAGACGATCGGCTGCAATGCCCGCCGTGGCAAGCACGTCCTTGGCAACCTCCGCGCCGAGTTTACCTGCGGATACGGTGGAGAGCCCGCCGTTAAACGCGCCGATCGCGCTGCGCTTGGCTGCAACGATATAAACCTTTTCCATTTCTTACTCCGTTTCCGGCTCGGCGCGGAGTGCAAACGAGAAAAATCGCTTGACTTCGGGCCGACACCTATGTTCTGATAATAAACGTTAGCTGAGTGTATAACCCAAATGGAGGCCTTTATGCCAAATCCAACCTTCAACAACCTCCCGGAAGACAAGAAAGAGCGTATCCTGAACGCCGCAATCAAGGAGTTCCGCGTGCGTAATGTTCGCGAGGGGAATCTATCCAACATCGTCAAGGACGCAAAGATTGCCCGCGGCAGTATCTATCAGTACTTTCCTTCCAAAGAGGATTTGTATATCTATATCTTTGATACGCTACGCGCCCAGCGCGCGGAATTTGTGTTTCCCGCATACGAGTACTACAAGAAAGCGCCGTTTCTGGAGTTCTTTCAGGAGTTTTACCTTCGGGACAGCGAGTTTTTGCTGATGCATCCGGATCACATCGATCTGGGCCAACAGCTCTATGGCTGCTCACATCCTGTTTCGCAGGGCTTAATCCGGCAGGAGCAAAACCGCTATCGGGATATGTTTCTCATCGGAATCGAGTTTGACAAGCAGCGCGGGCTGATCGATCCATACGTGGAATCCGCGATTCTTGCCGACCTTTGCGTGCATTTTGTGACCGACATCTTTATTTTTCAGAGCGTCTACTCGCAGCTCACCATGCAAAACATTCGGCTGCATTGCCAGCAGACGCTCTTTTTACTCGAAAACGGTACAAAACCGCGTCAGGCTTAATTTTTTACAGGCGCATACCGCCGTTGACTTCCAGCACGTGCCCGGTTACATAGCTCGACTCGCTGCTGGCTAAAAACAGCGCGGCGTCGGCGATCTCTTCCGGCTGACCGAGACGGCCCAGCATGGTCATCTTGGCGAACTTATCCAGTAAATCCTGCGGAACCGTCTGGAGAATATCTGTCATGCAATACCCGGGCGCGATTGCGTTACAACGCACATTCGCGCCTTTTCTTGCGAATTCTTTTGCCCAGTTCTTCGTCATACCGATT
>CAYVAO010000006.1:2721-17579 GCA_964448895.1 uncultured Christensenella sp. | reverse complement strand
GGCGAACCTACCGAAGATTCCCGGCGGTAAGAAGCTGATCTACACGCAGATCGACCTGCCGCTGACCGCGATCGCGGACTTCGCCGAGAAAGGCAAAACCGAGCCGATGTTTGCAGAGCTGGATCGTCTCGTCAAAGCCAACAACGGGCTTTGGAATGCGGAGGCGGAAGCGTATCTGCTGAGCGTGATGATGAAGTAACCGGAACAGGTCGTATCAAGCAAAGATACTGATAAAGAAAAACACCCGCGAAACAGACTGTTTCACGGGTGTTTGATTTTTGTGAATCGGGCGTTTAGGGAAAACGTTCTCGAACTCTATTGAGAAGCGTTATTTCGCTTCTTCACCGGATGCCCTTTGCGGATTGATCTCGATATGGCAATGCTCGCGCTGAATATAGTGCTTGTTACAGACGACTGGCGTGGTCTCGTTTGGTAAAAAAAGGTCTTCGCGAATCAGCATGACTTCCTTATTAGGCGACATTACGTATTTTCCGGAGATAAAATTACCCACGGCGGTGGAAGTAACTGTCAAACGCGAGCGATCGGCCAGCGAATAGACGGTGCTTTCCAGCGTTGGCAAAATCATCGCGGGTTGGTTGAGCTTGAGCTCCAGCGGCGCCAAAGACTCCACGGGAATCAGCGTGAGCGTATAGGCCACAATGCTTCCGCTGTTGCGATACCAGCGGTCAACGGCGATCATGACGGCGGACTCCCGCTGAAACAGGTCGTTGTTTTGCTCGTTGGGGACTTCGATTCGAAACTCGGTTTCAACATGATCGATCGAGACATCGCAACACTGATAGACCGGATGACCAAGATGATCCAAACTGCGGTGCTGCTTTGCGCCCTGCCGTACGACAAAATTGCCCTTGCCGTGGTGCTTTTGAATCAGGCCGTCTTCCTGTAGCAATTCCAGCGCCTGCCGCAAGGTCATGCGGCTCACGCCGAGCTGGGCCGCGAGCTTTGGCTCCGAGGGAAGCCAGGAATCACCGGGAAACGTTCCGTTGAGCATCATTTTGAGCAACTGCTCGTATACGCGCACAAACGTCAGGTTTTTTTCCTGCGTCAGGTGGCGTAGATCGGTTGTGTTTTTGTCGTTGATATCCTGCATAAACCCTCGGATTTCGTTTCTGCTTGTTATAATCGTAATTTGTTTTCCTTAAAATTGCAAGGCGTAATCTGCAACGTCCGCCGATACGCCCTGCAATAGAAGAAAGCGCTTTTTTACGTGCTACTCTGAGAATTACGCGTTCTTGCTCTGCTCAAAACGGTAGATGGTCTCCAGCACGATCCGGATTTCTCTTTCCCATGCGTCCGCGAGTTTTACATTCTTTTCGGTATAGATGACCTCCTGATTGGGCAGGTTTCCGCTCGGGCCGCAGATGCAGGCGGTGCGTACGCCGCGGAGGTGACCGATGGTGTAGAGCGCGGAGGACTCCATCTCGATATTCATGATCTTATACTTGCGCAGTTGGTCGAGAAACTCCGGCGTTTCGCCGTAAAATGCGTCATCGCTGGAGTTGATGCCGACATAGACTGCCTCACCCGTGGGCGCGCATAGTTCGCGCGCGGTTTCGATGAGTTTCCAGGTGAGCTCCAGATCCGGCACGGCGGGAAACGAATCCGGCACGTAGAAGCGTGAGGTTCCCTCGTTTTTCATCGCGGCTCTGCTGATCATCAGGTCGCCAATGCGGATGTTGGGATCGAGCGCCGCGCTGCTGCCGATACGAATCAGCGCCTTTGCGCCGATGTTGATGAGCTCTTCCGCTGCGATGGCGGCGGAGGGGCAGCCCATTCCGGTGGAGGTCACGCTGACCTTCACGCCTTTGTAGGTACCGGTAAACGTTCTGTGCTCGCGGTTGTTGGCCATGAGCTTTGCATCGTCCAGATAGCCGGCTACGATATCGCTGCGCGCCGGATCGCCGGGGAGGAGGACATATTCGCCGATCTCACCCGGAGAGAGCGCGATATGATACTGTTTTTGTCCCTTGGTAATTTCGCTTTTGTTCAGGATTTCACTCATGTTTGTTTTCGCTCCTTTTTTGTTGCGTATAGAAAAATATGGGAAACGCAATCTGCGTTACGCTTGCCGTTCGGCGTGGGAAACGAGGAATTCGGAGGCTTCCTGTGCGTTCTTTCGCACCGCGTCGCAGTCCATGGTTAAAATGCGGTTCTCGCGCATGACCCACTTGCCGTTGACCGCCATATCACATACGTCCGCACCGCAAGCGGAGTATGCAACGGTGGAATAGAGATTGCTCAGCGAATCCCGGTGCAGCGGTACGAGGCGCGGGCTCTTTGCGTTTAGCGCGATGAAATCCGCGCGCTTGCCCGCCTCCAGACTACCGATTTGATCCTGCAAGTTGAGCGCGATCGCGCCTTCTATCGTGCAGAGGCGAACCATTTCCCGCGCGGGGAAAAGCGTTGCGTCGTTTTCCGCGAGCTTTTGAATGAGCGCGCCCGTACGTAAATCCCGAAGCAAATCCATGCTGTTGTTGCTCTGCGCGCCGTCGGTTCCAATCGAGATTTGTATGCCGTGCTCGCGCAGCGCGCGATAGGGCATTCTTCCGGAGACGAGCTTGAGATTGCTCACGGGGTTGTAGGAAGCGTGAACATTGCGCTGGGCATAGATTCGCATATCCTGCTCGTCCAGATGGATGCTGTGCGCCGCGAGTACGCGGTTTTCCAGCACGCCGAGGCTTTCCAGCCACTGCGTCGGAGATTTTCCGTATTTCGCCAGAATCTGGTCGTTTTCATCCCGCGTTTCGGAGATATGCGTGTGTAAAAGTACGTCGTGCGTTCGGCAGAATTCCGCTACGCGGACGAATTGATCCGCGCTAACGCTATAGGGCGCATGCGGGCCGAGACAGGGGTAGACCAGCGTCTCCTCCTCGCGACCGATCCATCGCTCGACGAAATCGCACGCCGCGCGAAGGGTGTCGTTCGTCTCGACGGAGGGCTTTTCAAACACCGTTGCGGCAAGCACACAGCGTAGCCCGCTCCTGCTTGCGACCGGCGCGATTGCCTCCGCAAAGTAAAACTGGTCGCAATAGGTCGTGATGCCGGAGGAGATGTATTCCATGCAGGAGAGCGCGGTTCCGGCCTGCGCACGCGCGGCGTTTAGGTGTGCCTCCATCGGCCACATCGCCTTGTTGAGCCAGTCCATCAAGGTTAGGTCGTCTGCCTGATTCTTAAAGAGGGAGGAGTGGGAATGCGTGTGCGTGTTGACTAGCCCCGGAAGCACGAGCCGACCTTCCAGATCGACCACATCGCCTTCCAACGGAAGCTCGTGCTCGTGTCCCACGCGCAGTATCGTGTTACCGGAGACGGTCATCCTGCCGCGCGGGAAGAAGCGATCTTCTCCGTCGACGGTCAGTATGGGGCAGTTTGTAATCGTGAAGAGGGTGTTTTTTTGCATATGCACCTCCTTAATCGATCAACTCGCCGGAAGCTTCCGGCGCCTTCGCTTTGCGCCCGACCCCGATGAGCACGAGCAGCGTCAGCGCATACGGCACCATCTGCACAAACTGATCCGTAATCGGCAGGCTCAGGTTGATGCGAAGCGCCTGCGCAAAGGCAAACAGCAGACTCGCGAGGAAGGAACCCAGCGGATTCCAGCCGCCGAAGATATTCGCGGCGAGTGCGATGAATCCGCGGCCCGCGACCATATTATTGACAGAGAGATTGTTTTGCACGATGGATAGATACGCGCCCGCCATGCCGCAGAGCATGCCGCAGACGACGACCGCAATATAGCGATACTTGCGCACGTCGATGCCGACCGTAGCCGCAGCGCGCGGATGATCGCCAATTGCGCGAAGGTGCAGTCCCGCCTTGGTGCGATAGAGGAAGAACCAGGCCAGAAACACGATCAACACCGTTAAATACAGAAACGGGGACTGATCCGCAAACAGTGCGCCCACGACGGGGATTTCCTTCAGCAACGGAATGCTCATGGTGCCGAGCTGGGACACCGTTCCGCTGATGCCGTCCGTGCCCCAGACCACGCGGGTCAACACGACGGTGAGGCCGACCGCAAGAATGTTGATGCCGACGCCGCTGACGGTTTGGTTGGTGTGATAGCGGATGCTCAGCACCGCGTGTACGAGCGCGACGAGGCCGCCGAACACAATGGAGAACAGCACGCCGAGCCAGGGATTTCCCGTCAGATGCGTGCCAAGCACGCCGCCGAACGCGCCGATGAGCATCATGCCCTCCACGCCGAGGTTGATGATGCCGCTGCGCTCGCAGATTGTCGCGCCGACCGAAGCCAGCGTCAGCGGAATTGCGAAACGCAGGGTCGTGAGCACGATGTTGAAGGAGAAGATGTATTGCAGGTTATCCATGCTGCTTTCCTCCTTTGCGACGGACGAGCCGGCTGACGATCTCCGGCGTAGCCACGAAGAGAATGACGAGGCCTTGAATCACCATAACCATGTTGGTGGAGACATTGGCGACATAGCTCATCTTCATCGATCCCGCTTCCAGCGCGCCAAAGAGCAGCGAGGTCAGCAGAATGCCGAAGGGGTTGTTGGAACCGAGCACCGCGACCGCGATGCCCGTAAAGCCGAATCCCGGCGAGAATCCGTCGATGAATCTGCCGTATTTTCCGAGCACTTCCGTGACGCCTGCGAGCCCCGCCAGCATGCCGCTCAGCGCCATCACGCCGATGGTGGTTGCCGCGATGTTGATGCCGGAGGAAGAAGCGGCGTTTGCGTTTTCGCCGACCGCGCGGATATTGAATCCCACGCGCGTGGAGCGGAAGAGAAAGAAGATCAGCACCGCAAACCCGAGTCCGAGATAGAGCGCGGTGGTCAACTGTGAGCGGGGGATGATCGTTGCAAACAGGTAGTTGCTGGAGATCGCCTCGCTCTGCGCGGTCATGCTGTTTTCCGCTTTGAGCGGGCCGTTGACCATATAGGAGGTAAAGAGCGAGACGATATAGTTGATCATGATGGCGACGATGACCTCGTTGATGCGCATC
This sequence comes from uncultured Christensenella sp., assembly GCA_964448895.1. Lineage (GTDB taxonomy): Bacteria > Bacillota > Clostridia > Christensenellales > CAG-138 > UBA7703. Next base: position 12,595 of record CAYVAO010000006.1, on the reverse strand, counting down.
TTGGCCTTGATAAAGCCGATCAGCGCGCCGACCGCGCCGCCCGCCGCCATGCCGGCGAGAATGGACGCGATGAGCACGATGATGCGCGGCAAACCGTTGAGCGCGAGCGCGGTGACCGCGCTGGCAAGCGCCGCGAGATAGAGCTGGCCTTCGCCGCCAATGTTGAAGATGCCGCCTTTGTTCGCAACGGCGAACGCAAAACCGGTAAACATCAGCGGGATGCTTTTGCTCAGCGTGTTGGCGATTGCGTTTGCGGAGCCGAACGCGCCGTTGAGCATCGCGCCAAACGCTTTGAGCGGATCATAGCCCGCAACCAGCATCACGAGCGTCGCAAGCAACAGCGAGAGGATCACCGCCGCGAGGGAATAGAGCAGGCGCTCCGCGAGTGCGGGCAGTTTACGCGTTTTTTGCTGTTTCATCGCGGTTCTCCTTCCTGCCCGCCATGAGCAGGCTGATCGACTCGTTATCAAACGCTTCCGTCTTGCGGATATCCATCAATTCGCCTTTGTAGAGCACGCCTACGGTATCGCTGAGCTGGAAGATATCGGAAAGCTCGGCGGAGATCAGCAGGATGGCGGCGCCTTCGCTGCGGAGCTTGAGCAGCACGCTGTGGATATACTGAATCGCTCCGATGTCAAGCCCGCGCACCGGCTGGCAGGCGAGCACGAACCGTGGATTCTTACCGACTTCGCGCGCGAGCACAAACTTTTGCTGGTTTCCGCCGGAGAGGGAGCCCGCCTCCTGCTGCGCGCTGGTTGCGCGAACGTCGAACTGCTTCATCATGCGCGCTGTGTTTTCGCGCAATGGCTTTGTTTGAATGAGTCCGCGACGAACATATTGCGGATCGTACTGGTTGCCCAAAAGGAAGTTTTCGTTCAGGGAAGCATGCGACAAGATCGCCTGTTTCAACCGGTCGGAGGGGATATAGGCAAAGCGGAGTTTGCGCCTTGCGCGGGCGGAAAGCTCGAGGAGATTGGTTTTTTGATATAGAATTCGCCCGCTCTTGGGACGCATGAGTCCCATGATGATCTGCTCCAGCTGCTGCTGTCCATTGCCTTCCACGCCCGCGATACCGAAGATTTCTCCGGCGTGCACCGCAAAGGACACGGTCGACTGCGCGTTTGGCAGCAGGCGGATATCCTCAACCGCAAGAACGACTTCGCCCTGCGAAAAAGGTTCTTTTTTTATTTCAAATTCGACGTCGTGGCCGACCATGAGCCGCGCGAGCTCCTCCGGCGTTGTGGAGGCCGCATCGAGAAGGGCAACGGATTTTCCGCCGCGCAAGATGGTGATCCGGTCTGCAACCTCAAGCGTTTCTTTTAGTTTATGGGTGATGAAGATGATGGTTTTGCCCTGCGCCCGCATGTCCTTTAGGATGGACAAAAGCTGCTCCGCTTCGATGGGCGTGAGGACAGCAGTCGGTTCGTCGAGAATGATGATGCTGGCTCCGCGATAGAGCGTTTTTAATATTTCCACGCGCTGTTTCATGCCGACCGAAAGATCGCAGACCAGCGCATCCAATTCGATGTTAAAGTGATACTGATCGGAGAGCTGCTGCACTTGTTTGCGCGCGCGTTTCCGGTCGATCACAACGTTGCCCGGCTCGTTGCCGAGGATGATGTTTTCCAAACATGTGAGATGATTGATCAGCATGAAGTGCTGGTGCACCATGCCAAGCCCGAGCTGATACGCGAGCCGCGGCGTCAGCGCGGGAACCGGCTGGCCTTCGATCTCGATACAGCCCTCGTCGGGGCAATGCAGGCCGAACAGCACATTCATCAGCGTGGACTTGCCCGCGCCATTTTCGCCGAGCAGACAATGGATTTCGCCCTGCTCCACCTGAAAATCAATCTGATCGTTTGCGGTCATGGGACCAAAACGCTTCGTGATTGCGCGCATATTTACCGCAAGCATAGGGTGCACCTCGTTTCCGTTTCGTTTGGAACCGGCGTTCCTGTTCAAACGTTTACCGGGGAAGGTGAGGCCTAAGCTTCGCCCTCCCCGGATTGATCGTATTATGCTTTCTTGATCAGCTGGGAAATGTCGTTATTGCGCGTTTGCCGCGAGGAACGCATCGACTTCTTCCAGCGTGGTCGGGATCACGAGCGTGCCGTCCGCAATCTTCGCGCGGAGGCCTTCAATGATGGCGACATCTTCGTCGCTGACCTTGATGTTGCTACCTTCGAGCGTATAGCCGACGCCGTCGTCCTTTACGCCGAGCACGGTGGTGGAGCCAACCGCGAGGTTGCCGTCCACACAAGCTGCCTTTACGATCTCAAACGCCGCGGTGTCCACGCGCTTGAGCATGCTGGCGACGATGTGATCCGGATCGAGCACGTTCTGGTTGGAGTTGACGCCGATCGCCTTGAAGTTCTGCTCCGCAGCGGCCTGGAACACGCCAAGGCCGGAGCCGCCCGCCGCATGATAGATGATGTCCGCACCCTTGGAATACTGGGTCAGCGCGATTTCTTTTGCGGTGGTGGTGTCGCTAAACGGGTTGTTGCCGCCGACATAGTCGGTGAGCACGTTGATCGAAGGATTGACGAACTTTGCGCCCGCCTGATATCCAGCGTCAAATTTTACAAGCAGCGGGATCTCCATCGCTGCGATGAAGCCGATGGTGTTGTTGTCCGCAACGCCGTAGGCAGCGGCGTTTTTCTTCATCAGGCCGGCAAGTGCGCCGACGAGGAAGGAACCTTCTTCTTCCATGCAGGTGTAGTTCGCGATGTTCGGGCCTTCCACGGTGCCGTCGATCAGCGCGAACTGCTGATCCGGAAACTCCGGCGCAACCTTGGTCAGCGGGTCGACCTGGTCGAAACCGACGCAGACGATGACGCTATACTGGCCGGAGCTCGCCATATCACGCATGATGAGCTCGAATTCCGAAATCTGCTTCGGTTCCGCATAGTCAAACGCGATTCCGAGGTCACTTTCCGCCTTTTTCATGCCGGAGTAGACAAGGTCGTTGTAGGACTGATCGCCGAGACCGCCGACGCCGAGGATGCAGGCGGCTTTTTTCGCGCTGCTGTCGGTTGCGGGCGTGGTTGCCGCGTCGGGAGCGGCGCAGGCGGTTGCCATGCTGCAAAGAAGCAGTACGGCAAGAACCGTTGCAATGAGCTTTTTCATGTTCTTTCCTCCAATAAAAATGTGAAATGTATCCAAGGCGGGCGATAGCAGATCGTGTTGCGAAAAAAAGATAGAGGGATCACAGGGCAGACAACTTTTCATCGAACCGCGCTGGACTTGTCTAAAATATAGCAGTTGTACAGATACTCGTCAATCAAAAATGTTAGAAAAACGCCATAAAAATTGAAATATTGTGAAAAGACAGTCTTGAAACAAGAAAATAGTGTTGTATACTTGTATAAGAGAAGACCGATCCACGTTGCGTGATATAGAATAATTGTACCACATGGATGAAACTTGAACAGATCGAGGTAAGAAGGAGCAAAAATGATGAACATCGAACAGGAACTTTCGCAAGCTACGATGCGGATTGCGACGGACACTTCGCTGACACATGAGCAGGCGATGATGAACTTGTCTAAACTCCCGGGCCAATTTGTCTATGGATTTACGCCGCCAGAAGGATACGATAGTCTGCTCACAAGCGGTGTCCTTTCCGACTTGGGCGAAGGATATGCGCCGATTTGTCCGCGCTATCTGCTGCCGGACTATGACCTCTTTTTCAAAAAGGGATGCAGCTTTCTTCGAATCGATCCGCCAACGGATCTGTTTGAGGCGATTGAAGCGCTCAAGATGTTCTATCGCCACATCCCGTCCATTACGAACTTTCCTGTCTATTTGGGTCGGCTAGACCGACTGCTGCAACCGTTTATCAAAGATGAAGCGGAGGCAAGAAAGCTGATTCGGCACTTTTTGATCTTTCTCGATCGAACGATTTCGGATTCCTATGCGCACGCAAACATCGGGCCGGAGGCGACCCTTCCGGGCGAGATCATACACGATTGCGAGTATGAGCTGCAAAACGCAACGCCGAGCATCACGCTGTTGTATGACCCCGCCATTACGCCGGATGCGTTCGCCGCGCGTTGCGCGCGAAACGACCTCGCCTGCGCAAAGCCGAGCTTTGCCAACGACGCGGTCTACAAAAACGCTTATTCGGTTCCTTACGGAATCGCGAGCTGCTACAATGTGCTTCCGGTCGGCGGCGGCGCGTTTACCCTCGCAAGGCTGAATCTCAAGGCGGCGGCGGATCAGGCAACGAGTGTGAGCGATTTGCTGGAGCGGGTGCTGCCGGAGGCGGTGCGTCTCAACTGCGCGTTCATGAACGCAAAGATTGCTTTTTTAATCGAGAAGAGCTTGTTTTTCCGCTCTAACTTCCTGGTGCAGGAAGGATTTTTGCAACTGGATCGCTTTACGGGCATGTTCGGTGTGGTGGGCCTTGCGGAGTGTGTGAACCATCTGGAATGCCTGGAAGGCAAAGCGGGACTGCTCTACGGGCACAGCGGCGCCGCGGACTCTCTTGCGCACCGCGTGATGCAGCGGCTCACCGAGCTGGTCAACGCATACGATAGTCCGTATTGCGCGGTGAGCGGCGGGCATTTTTCGCTGCACGCGCAGGTTGGATTGGACACCGACATCGGCGTAACCTCCGGCGCGCGGATTCCGATTGGCGACGAGATTGCGCTGTATGACCATCTGCGCCATGCGGGACAGTTTCACCCGTATTTCCACTCCGGCGTGGGCGATATCTTTCCCTTTGAGGTGACGGCAAAGCGCAACCCGGAGAGCATGGTGGACTTGATCAAAGGCGCGTTCTCGGTCGGCATGCGGTATTTTTCCGCTTATGCGAGCGACAGCGACGTGATCCGCATTACGGGTTATCTGGTGAAAAAATCGGATATTGAAAAACTCGCGCGCGGCGAAGCGGTGCAGCAGGACAACGTGATTTGGGGTCTCGGCGAGGTGCAAAACAGCCGCATTCTAGAGCGTAAGGTTCGCTCGCTATGACGGCCGCGCTGGTCAACCGGATCATTCCGTTTAGCAGCGTGGACGGCCCCGGCAACAGAACGGTGTTTTTCTTGCAGGGTTGCAACTTCAACTGCGGCTATTGCCATAATCCGGAGACGATCCATGTCTGCAACAACTGCGGCGCTTGCGTTTCCGCTTGTCCGACGGGAGCAATTCGTTTGATCGACGGCAAGGTGCGCTATCAGCGAGAGGTTTGTTGCGCATGCGATGCGTGCCTTCGCGCTTGCCCGCGCGATGCTTCGCCAAAGGTGGACGTGATGCCGCCGGAGCAGGCCCTCGCAATTCTGCAACAAAACAGGCCGTTCATTCGCGGGGTCACCGTCTCCGGCGGGGAATGCACACTTCAGCGGGATTTTTTGCTGGCGCTGTTTCGCGGCGCAAAGCAGATGGGACTTAGTACACTACTGGACTCCAACGGTAGTTACGACTTTGAGAACGACACGGAGCTGCTCTCCGTTTGCGATGGCGTGATGCTGGACGTGAAGTGCGCCGATCCTTTGGCGCACCGGGACTTGACCGGGCAAAGCAACGAACTGGTCATAAAGAATCTAGCGTTTCTCGCGTCGATCGGCAAGCTGGAAGAGGTCAGGACGGTCGTCGTGCCGGGTGTTTTGCCAAACGAGGACACGGTGCGCCGGGTTTGCGAAGTACTCGCTCCGTTTTGGGCAAACAGAGCTGCGATTGGTTACAAGCTCATCCGATTTCGCCCGCTCGGTGTACGCGAAAACTACCGGAACATTTCCGTTCCGAGTGAGAGCAGCATGGAGAAATTGAGAGAAATCGTGCGAAACGCGGGCTGTGATCGCGTAGAAGTGATATAGCAGCCGAATGATTGTCTTATTTTTAGGAGCGCTTGCTCGAAAGCTCTCAGCAGCGGATCAGACTGCATGACAGACGGGGATCAAGCAAAACACACACGACTCGAATTCACCTCATTCGAAGCGTGTGTGCTTTTTTTGATCGTAACAAGCATTATATGTGGCGATTAACCGAAAGGCGCAATCGTGATGGTTCCGACAAGGCGGATCAACAGAAACAGATGTTGTAAGCGCTTGCGAAAGTCAACCGGTTTCGACCAAATGGATGTTGCCGATCGAACAATGTCGTTCATGTCGAATTGTGTAAGGTTAATCATCGCTTATGGAATTATCCCTTCACTGCACCTGCGGTCATACCCTCTACAAAGTATTTTTGTACCAGCGCAAAGAGGAGGATGACGGGGATGGTCGTAATGGTGCCCAGCGCCATGATGATGCCCCAGTCGATGTGCGTGGAGCTGATGTAGTTCGCCAATCCCACCGTCAGCGTCTTCATAGCCTCCTTGCTGATGAGCACGCTGGAGAGCAGAAACTCGTTCCACGACATGATAAACGCCATGATACCCGTGCTGAGCACACCGGAAACGCAAAGTGGCAGCTCGACCTTGAGAAACACCCGCATCTCGTTTGCGCCGTCCATGACCGCAGCTTCGTTGATTTCCTTCGGCAGCTTTTTAAAGAACGAGACCAGTAGCCAAACGGAGAACGGCAGGGTTACGGTCAGGTGCGCAATGATCACACCGATGTGGCTTTCGGGCATACCGAACGCGTTGACGATCTTATACAGCGGTAGCATCAGCATGATGGGCGGCACGCAGTACGCCGCAAGCACGCAGATGAGGATCAGCTTTCTGCCCTTGTAGTTGAATCGCGTGAGGCTGTAGGCGGTCAGGGTGCCAAGGAGCATATCTACCACCATGACGACGGACGCAATCAGCAGGCTGTTGAGGAAGTAGCGGATGACGTTCGGATTGCTGAACGCCTGAACGTACCACTCGATCGACCAGTTCTGCGGCAGAATTTTCGGAGGGATCGTGAAGAGCTCGACGCCGGGTTTGAGCGAACTTAACGCCATCCACGCAAGAGGGAAGCCGACGATCACGACCAGAAAGACGATCAGGATTCCGACAAGAATGCCGGTGGTGATTTTGGATGTTTTCATGCTTTTCATCTTCGTTTCCTGCCTTTCCATCAATCTTCCGTCAAGCCGGACTTGGCGACATAGAAGATGATGCAGCCGAACATCAGCACGCCGAGAATCATCGAGATCGCCGCGGCATAACCGATCTGGTAGGAGCCGAACGACGCCTGATAGATCAGAATCGGCAGATGCGTGGTGGAGCCGGAAGGCCCGCCGCCTGTCACCATGAAGATCAGGTCGTAATACGTTGCGGTCCAGATGATGCGCAGCACCGCCAGCACGATGGTGGTGTTTTTCAGCTGCGGCAGGGTGATGTGCAGAAACGTTTTCCATTTACCCGCGCCGTCCACAGTTGCGGCCTCGTAAATCTGCTTATCGATGCTCTTGAGCGCAGCCCAGTAGATCAGCATGGGGAATGGATAGGAACGCCAGACGTTGAGGATGACGACGACCCACATCGCGGGGCCTTGCATCGCGAGCAGGGATTGCCGTGCCTCCAAAAGACCCGCTTGCTGGAGCCAGTAGCTGACGATGCCGTAGTCGCTGTTCATGATCCACTTGGAGACCAGCGCGAGCGTGACGGCCGGCACCACATAAGGAATCAGAAGAAAGCTTCTCAGCGCGGTGCCGCCTTTCATCGGGCGCGCGATGAGCAGCGCGATGCCGAGGCCGAGGACGAGCTGACCCAGCACGGAGAAGAATGTCCAACGAATGGTATTCCAGAAATATTTCAGAAACAGCTTGTTGCTGAAGATTTTTACATAGTTGTCTAACCCGACAAAGCTGCTGGTTTTTTTGATTAGAGACTCATTGGTGAAGCTGAGATAGACATTGTACAGCACGGGATAGAGTACGAACGCGAGCAGAAACACCACAACGGGAATTGCGAATGCAAGTCCGATCAGTTTATGCCTTCGTTCGTAGCTTGTGATGAGCCGCGGGCGTTTGAGAATTGTTCCGGAGGTCATAATTGCTTCTCCCTCATATAGAATCGCGCGGTCAGGCGGACAGATGATGGATTGGATTGATGCGAATAGAAAGAAGTAAAGATATCATACATGCGATTTCATAGATTGGGAAGAACGCAGTTGTCTGCGTTCTTCCCATCTTGCCAGTAAGATGCCGAAAGGGAAGAGATTACATGGTTCCCGCGAAGCTCAACAGATCATCGTTGATCATGTTGTAAGCTTCTTCGGAGGTGTAGGTGCCGTCGCATGCGCCCTGCAGCGCCACGCCGAAGATGTTGGTGGACTCGATGTAGGCGGACATTGCGGAAAGTCCCGCTTCCATGCCGTACCAGTACCAGGTTCCGTTTTCAAACGAATTGAAGATGAAATCGACCTGTTCCTGGAAATCCGCAACCTTGTCGCTCGCCTTGTAGATTTCGTAGGCGGGCTTGTAGGACGGGAAGGCAAACATCGGGCGGGAAAGCGCGCGTTCTGCGGCCCGTTCCGGCGTATAGAGCGCCTTGAGGAAGTCCGCAACCAGCGCGGAGCGCACCGGATCGTCCTGCTTGGAGGCGACGAAGCAATAGCCGGAGCCAAAGGACGCCTTGGCTGCGCCGTCCACACCGGGGAAATCGAAACAACCAAGCTTATTCACCATATCCGGGTTATTGCCCTGTGCGTTGCCGATGACGGCGCCCATATCGAGCGTCATGGCGACGGTGCCGGTGACGGCGAGCGCATTGCGGTAATCACCCCACGACCAGGTCAGTGAACCCGCGGGAGACGCCTTGTGATAGAGCTCCACAAGGTAGTCGATAACCTTGATGGCATCTTCCTTTTCCTTGTCGAAGCAGTATTCACCCGTTGCGGGATCGGTGAAGTACACGCCCGCGGAGGTCATCATGGCGTAGAGCGTTTGCGCGGAAACCTGAACGCCATCCAGCGGAACGGCGAAGCCGGAGAGATCCGTGCTGTTGAGCTTCTCGGCGTTGGACAGCAGTTCCGCCCAGGTGGTGGGAACGCTGAGCCCGTTTGCTTCATAGAGGTCCTTGCGGTACCAGACGGAGGTATGCATTGCCCAGTCCGGCAGGCCGTAGATCTTACCGTCTTTTCCGGTCAGGACGGATTTGTATGCCTGGGAGAAGTCGTCCGCGCCGATGGCGTTGATCACATCGTCCAGCGGCATGATGCTGTCGGCGGCGTAAAGATAAGCGGTGCCGCCGAAGTTGGTGTGCATGATGTCCGGTACGTCGCCGGAAGACGCGGCAGCGGCGAGCTTGCCGTACATTTCGTTGAACGCGACTTTTTCTACTGCGACTTCTACGCCCAACTCCTTGGCAACCTCGGCAAACTGCTTGCTGAGGACTTCGTACTGCGCGTCGGCGGTCAGGTTGGTCCAGATGACGAGCTTCTGACCTGCATAGTCTACCGGCGTCGCCTCTGCGGGCGCTTCCGTTACCGCGGCTTCGGGCGCAGCGGTCTCTTCAGCGGGTGCGGCACTCTCCTGAGCGGCGGGCGCCGCGCAGGCAACAACGGATAGAGTCATCAGAAGGGTCAGTAATATCGCCATCAATCGTTTCATGGAGCGTTTCATCAATACTTCCTCCTTTTATTTTCATTCGCAGAGTGCGCGCGCAAACCACGAATCTTATAAAATCACGTTGTGTTCTTCCAGATTCTTTTGCAGCTTCGAAATGTTTACGTTGCGAACGGTCACGCCGTCCTTGATCGCGATTGCCGCAGCGGTTCCCGCGGCTTCGCCCATGACCATGCACTGCGGCATGCAGCGGATGCAGTTGGCGACCGGCGCTTCGTAGGAAACGCATCTGCCCGCAACGAGGATACCGTCCTTGCCCTTGGGCAGCATGCAGCGGTAGGGAATTGTCATCGACTGCCCCGGTTCCAGATCGTAGACATACATGGTGACGCCGTCCGGCGGGTGCGCCCCGGCGGGCATGGCGCCGCGGCCGCTG
>CAYVAO010000006.1:0-2711 GCA_964448895.1 uncultured Christensenella sp. | reverse complement strand
GCGGCGGATCGTTCGCGAGCGCAAGGGGCTGCGCCAGTGGCAGCTCGAGCAGCCGGCGGCCGAGCTCCCCGAAACCGCGGAATCGAACGAGTCGCTTCAGGACAACCTACGTGAGGGGCGTGCGTCGCTGCCGGAGAATCACCGCGAAAGCCTCGTGCTGTACTACATGGAGGGGCGCAGCCAGGAGGAGTGCGCGCGGCTGCTGGGGATCGGCGAGGGCGCGTTCCGCGTCAGGCTGCATCGGGCGCGCGCGGTGTTGCGCAAGGATCTGGAGCGGCGCATGGGCGAATCACTGGCGGGCATGGCGCCGCGGCCGATGGTGTCCGCAAAGTCCCGTGCCGCGTTGAAATCATCCAACGTCACTTTGTAGTCGCCGATGATGCGGCGGCTTTCGCGGACGCCGAGCAGCGCCGCAATCGCGGAAAGATAGGAGTTTTCAAAACCCGGCACGTATTTTTTGAACGCTTCCGCCACGTCGTAGAGGCACTTTTGCGAGAAGTTCTCCTGCGCCGCGCGGGATTCAAAGCCTTCCGTGCTGTGTGCCTCGATCGCGCCGGAGCAGTTGATCGTGACCTCGCCCGGATTCGGCGTAGAGGTAAAGATACCGAGCCAGTTACGGAGGTATTCCTTTTCCGGCGGGAGCTCCACGTTCTTCAGCTCGTCGGCAAGACCGAAGTGCATGAATCCCGGAAATGTCTTAAAGTCGTGCCAGGCGGGCGGAACGTGGGTGTCCAGCACCGGCGGGTTCTCTTCGTAGTATTTCTTCACGCGATCCATGTCGATGCCGCACATTCTGCCCATCAGCGTCATCGGCTGGATGTCCTTCTTCTCGCGCATTTCGTACGGCGCGCCCGCTTTGTAGGCAACCAGCGCGTCGCCCGTGCTGTCGATGACAACCTTTGCGCGGATTTCCATCATTTCGCTTTGCGAGAGTACGACAAGACCCTTCACCGTGTCGCCGTCCTGAATCACGTCCACGATCGAAGTATCGAGGAAGCATTCCAGATTGGGTTCCCGGCTGGTGACTTCGTCGAGAATAACCTTCGCAACCTCGGTATCATACAGGAAGCAAACATCCGTCTCCGGATCGACTTCCACGATGGCGTTGCGCTCTTTGAAGATATTGCGCAGTTCCCAGGCGATTCCGCCGACGATACGGTTCTTCTTGTCGCTGAATCCGACCCAGGCGCCCTGCATACCCGCGGTGAACTGGCCGCCGAGGCAGCGCTGCTTGTCGACGATGATGGTTTTTGCGCCGTTTCTCGCCGCGGCCAATCCCGCGATTACGCCCGCGGTGCCGCCGCCCGCAACCAGAACATCCACTGTTTTTGTCCGCATGTGATTGTATTCCTCCTATGATTCTCTGCTGTGATGAAAGGGTAATGATTTTTGAAAAAAGCGTCTTTGGAATTGCTCAGAACGAAAAAATGATTGAAGGATCAGGATCACTGCGCTCGCCTTCCCGCTCCGAAATAGGTTCCGGAGCGGAGAAGGATCGCAGCTTGTTCCATCATAATAAACGCAGAGGCGGAAGGGAAGAGATTATGCGAGATAACCGTATTCCTTCAGCACGGTTTTCAGCGATGCCATCACGTCGGCCGGCAGCTCGGAGATGACGGGCTTGCGGCAGTAACCTGCGTCGACACCGCGGAGCTTCAGGCCTTCCTTGATGATCTGGAGCCACGGCGTGGGCATGCCTTCCGCAGTGGGCTTCGTGAACAGCGGCAGATACGGACGGATGAGCGCGAAGTGCGCCTTCATCGCTTCTTCCATCTTGCGCGCCTTGGCGAGGTTGTAAACGGTTGTGTTCTCTTTCGGGAAGAGGTTGCCTGTTCCGCAAACCCAGCCGTCCGCCCAGCAGGCGAGGCTTTCCACGGGGCAGACATCGTAGCCGTAGAAGATGGCAAATCCGTCGTTGGTGAGGTAGCGAAGGTCCTGCTGACGATAGACGTCCGCCTGGCGCTCTTTGACGGAGTCGATGAGACCGTCGTTATAGAGCTTCGCCATAAACTCGTCGCTCATCAGGCAGGTGGAGTAGTAGGGGTTGTGGTAGACCATGATCGGGATGTTGATGGCTTTGCGGATGGTCTCGTAATGTTTGTAGAGCTCCTTCTCGTTTGGCGCCATGTACCAGGGGGTTACGGCCATGATCCCATCGGCACCCGCAGCTTCCGCCGCAATAGACATTTCAACGACGTCCTTGGTGCGGTAGGCTCCCGTTGAGCAAACGACCTTGATGCGGCCGGCAGCCGCTTTCACGGTCGCGGTGTTGATGGCGATCTGTTCCGCCGGGGTCAGCGCGACCATTTCGCCCGTGCTGCCGGAGGGGATCACGCCGGAAACGCCGTTTTCCACGAGGAAATCCGTAACTTCCTTGATTCCGCCGAAGTTGATGGATTCATCTTTGTTAAACGGGGTGACCATCGGAATGAAAATGCCAGTGAGTTTTTCGCGTGCCATAACTTGATACTCCTTTAGATTTTTGTGTGATGTGATCGCTTTCGAAAAGCTGGAATACTTATTCCGATATTTAGTTAATACCTAATCAAGCGATTTGTCAACAGGAAAATTCAAAAATCTGAGAAAAACTTTGCGGATTCGTCTGGCCGCGCATAATCGCATCAAATCTGGCATTTTTCGTTGAATAACTTGGTTTACAATAGAAAAAACAGGATGAATTACATGTTATATGGTAAAAATAACTCTAGGGG
>CAYVAO010000005.1:17827-18450 GCA_964448895.1 uncultured Christensenella sp. | reverse complement strand
CCGGACGCGCGGCGAAACAATGACGCGCTCCGCGCCGGTGATGATGCAGGTGCCTTGCGGCGGCATGAGCGGAAAAGCGCCCATGAAGACCTCCTGCTGTTTCACTTCGCCGGTCTCCTTGTTGATGAGGCGGACGACAACGCGAAGCGGCGCGGCGTAGTTCACGTCGCGCTCCTTGCTTTCCTCCATGGAGTACTTTGGATTGTCGAGATCGATTCGATAATCGACAAACTCTAGTATCAGTTTGCCGGAATAGTCGGTAATCGGGGAGATATCGTCGAAACCCTCTCGTAGATCTTCTTTGAGGAATCGGTAGTAAGAATTCTTTTGAACCTCGATGAGGTCCGGCATATCGAGAACTTCTCGGATTCTGGAAAAGCTCTTTCGCGTCTGTCTGCCCATTTGAACGTCATGCATCATCGCGTACTCCCCTTGCCGGCACGGTTGCAGGCCGTACCTTCGCTTTTTTTCTGGCAAAAACCTTTGTAAAAAACTCAAATCGCACTATTGGTCAAAAAATGACCCATCGTCTTGTTTTCTTGCGAAAATCCCGCTGAAAAACCCGATTTTGGGCATATTCCGACATTTATGAGATCATAAGTCAATCATGAATGATATCATTC
>CAYVAO010000005.1:7024-17817 GCA_964448895.1 uncultured Christensenella sp. | reverse complement strand
ACTCCCCTTGCCGACACGGTTGCAGGTCGTGTCTTTGCTGATATTTCGCACAAAACCCTGAAAATGCCTTATAATCAAACTGATATGTGCCTCTTTTTTCCAAAAACGTGTTTCAGAGCGCACAATGCCCCTTTCCCCGCTTTGGGGGACAGGCCGCCACAGTAATGAGATCATAAGTCAATTTTGAATGATATCATCTAGCATTACACATGTCAAGAAAAGATTCTAAAATATATTGCCGAAATCCAATTGCTTGATGTATGATAATTGGAAATGTCCAGAAAACCCGGCGGACCTTCGATCTTTTTCCGCCAAAGTCCGGTGTTTTCTACGTTCCAAGGCGATATCCAAAATGGAGGCGATGTTCATGTCAACCAAGACGAGAGAGGATGCGCTGGCGCTTCTTCAACAATACAACAAGAGCGAGGCTCTGCTCCGGCACGGCTATGCGGTCGAAGGCGTCATGCGTTACTTTGCCGAGCAGCTCGGCGAGGACGCGGACTATTGGGGCATCGTCGGCCTTCTGCACGACGTGGATTATGAGCAGTGGCCGGAGGAGCACCTCAAGGTCGCGCCGCGTCTGCTGGCGGAAGCCGGGTTTGGCGAGGACGTCATCCACGCGGTGCTCGCGCACGGCTGGGGTCTCTGCGTAGACACTAAGCCGGAGAAAAAGATGGAGATCGTGCTCTATACCATCGACGAGCTGACCGGCCTCATCACGGCGGCGGCGTATATGCGCCCCTCCCGCAGCGTGATGGATATGGAAGTTTCCAGCGTGAAAAAGAAGTTTAAGGACAAGGGCTTTGCCGCGGGCGTGAACCGTGAGGTCATCCTCGGCGGTTGCGAGATGCTGGGAATGCCGCTCGAAGAGGTGATTGCCATGAGCATCGAGGGCATGCGCCGCGTGCACGAAGCACTGGGGCTGTAATCCCCCGCGTCTGCCGCGCAATATGAATTATTTTTGCACCGCTCGAAAGACGGTGCAATTCTTATGCGCAGAACCACTCTCTTTTACAGGAGTCAATAACATGGAATCCAAGAATATGCAAATCAACCCCCTGCGGCATCTGTTCTGGCTGAGCGTTCCGCTGTTTGTCGCGGTTCTGTTTGTCGCGGTTACGCTGATCAGCTCCGGCGCCTACAGCCTCGCCCTGGAAGCAACGAAAACGGTGATGCTTTGGGATCCGTCGAATTGCTATCTGGTCATCTCGGTACACCATGTGTTTCAGGCGGTCATTGCGTTTGCGGTGATCCTCCTTCTTGCGCTCGTTTTTCGAAAAAAGCTGACCGAGTTTGGATTTAACTTCAATCAGTTCCGGTATGCTCTGCGCAGCGTGCTGATCTTCACCGCAATCTGGTTTGTAATTCAACTGCTTGCGAGCCTGATTGTTGCAAAAACGAATCGCCTCGATCCAACGCTTTCCTATCCATTGAACGCGCGGAACTTCATCGGAAATTTTCTGTTCGAAACTCTGCTTTCCGGCACCAGCGAGGAGATTCTGTTTCGCGCAATGACCATTCCGCCGATGCTCTTCGTTTTTCAAACGTTCATCAAGAAGGAGAGCGTTGCCTGGGGCGTTGCCATCGGCGTCGCGACACTGGTCTTTACGCTCGCGCACATCAACTTCAACCTCAACCCGTTTGCAATTACACGCTTGAATCCCGCCCAGCTCGTTACCTGCGTCATCTTTGGAATCTACTACGGAATTCTGATGAAGAAGACCGGCAGCATCCTTGGCCCGATGCTGGCACACAATCTGCTCAACGGTGCAATTACGCTGATCGGTTTGCTCATGACGCTCTTATACCGGTAAATCGCGTAAGCAATCAAAAAAGACGGCACATGCCGTCTTTTTTTGCATTCAAGTTTTGCGCCTGCTCTCCGCCTTGATTCGTTCAATCGCAAACGCCGTCAAACAGCGGTTCCACCTGCGCTTGAATCCACTCGATTCGATCCTTGGCATCCGGCGCGAACAGAGAGGCAATGGCGATCACCATATTGTTGTTTCGATTCCCATAGATCACGTTTCCGCCGTCCCCCAGCGCCGCAAAGCGATTCTCGTCAAGCACCCACCAGAGATAGCCGTATGCCAGATTTCCCCAGCAACTCTGTTCCCGCGTGCTTTGTTCGATCCATTGTTCTGATATGATTCGTTTTCCGTTCCAAACCCCATTTTGCAGGCAAAGCTGCCCGATGCGCGCCATCTCACGCGGAGACAGAAATAGTCCCCAGCTCGCAAAATTGTGTCCTTGCGGGTCGGCAACCCAGCCGCGCGTGTCGCGATCGTTCATCACGGTGAAATGTTCCTCCGCACTTCTGAGCGTGATGCTGTGCGGAACCGAAATTCCCAGCGGCCGAAACAGATGCTCCCTTGCGAACTCCAGAGCGCTTTGCCCCGTCGCCCGCGTCAGGATACCAGAGAGAATGTGCGTTCCGCCGATCGCGGAATAGTGAAACTCTCCAATCGGCTTATTTCCGCCCAAGAGGTCGAGTGCGTCCCGAATCGGGTTCAAACTCGCAAAGAACCGCTCGTATGGCTCCGTTTCATACTTATACGGTGCGGTCATGGTCAGCAGGTGCCGGATGGTCACTTGTAGTATGGTCTTCTCGCCTACCGGAACCGGATCGTCCGGAAAGAAATCGAGCACCGGTTGATCGATGCTGCCAATCTTTCCCTGATCGACGGCAATGCCGAACAACAGCGAAAACACGCTCTTTGTCACGGAAAACACATGCGCGGCATGCTCCGCCGTGTAACCGTTAAAGTAGCCTTCGTAGAGCGTTTTGCCGTCCCTTTGCACGAGAAGTCCTGCAATATTGCCATACTGCTCCCGAATGTCCGCCTCGAATGCCTGAATGTTACTCTGCGTCATAACGTCCGTTTCTCCTTATTCTGTTGTCAAGGACGCCCTCAAGACAGAGCGTAAATCCATTAAAAATTGTTTGCAACCCCCATTATAAAAAAAGATTCACGCGATTTGCGCAAATCTTTGATTCGTTCTTAGCTTCTTCGAAAAAGGGATGGAATGCTCGCTTTTACCCCTTTTTCGGTTTTAAGTATCCCTTGATCACTCCCCAGGCGCTCCCAAGAAAATACCCGAAGGAGCCCTTGCCCTCCGCGTGGTTGTCGAGATCCACGTCGCTCGCGCGGCTCTTGAGAAAGCCCACGCGGTAGGCGAAGTTGTGTTCCATCCATTCCAGTACGAGCGAACGTTCCGTGCGCCGCCAGGCGGGGTCGCTGGGAAACGCCGCATTGTAGGCAAACAGCGCGGCAATCACCTCGCGCTTGACCTGGTTCTTGCGGATACGATAGGAACCATAGATGCGAAACGACGGATTGCCGGTAAACCGGTCGTCATAAACCGCGATCTCTCCGCGTGAAGCCGCCCGTTGCGCCTCGTTCCGGTCGAGCGTAATCGTCAGTTTCCATCCGGAAGGGAGCGAAGTCGACGTAAAAGATTGCATGTTTTCCATAGAAAAATCCTAACAACCTTGCGCCGAAAAGTCAACGGCAAACCGCCTCCTTGGAAGCGTGTGTTCGTTCCGCCCGGCTTGCATTTTCGCTGTTTGCCCGCTATGATAAATGCAGTTCACAAATTCCGCATATCGGAGGTTTTTATACAACAATGGAATCGAAGCATTATGAAATCATTAACCAGCATTTTGACGAGCAGTTGGACTCCCTCGCCCGACTGATCGCTTTTCCGAGCGTATCCCAGGGCGCACCGGAACCCGGCATGCCGCTGGGAAAGCATATCCACGATGCGCTGGAATACACGCTTGATCTCGCGCGTAAGATGGGCTTTTCCGCGCGCTCGCTGGACGGCTACTGCGGTGTAATCGACTATGGCGAAGGCGACGAGATGCTCATGATCATGGCGCATCTGGACGTCGTGCCCGCGGGCAGCGGCTGGACGAGCGATCCGTTTACGCTCACGCGCAAGGATGGCCGGTTGATCGGCCGCGGCGTCATGGACGACAAAGGCCCCGCGCTTTCCGCGCTGTACGCGCTCTACGCAATCAAGGAAGCGGACATCCCGCTCAAACGCAGCGTTCGCATCTTTCTTGGCTGCGACGAGGAGATGGGCTGGAGCTGCGTGAACCGCTATAAACAGACTGAGCCGGAACCGACGCTGGCCTTCACGCCGGACGGACAATACCCCGTGATCAACTCCGAAAAGAACATCGGCCAGACGACCTATGTGAAAAAACTGACCGGCAGCGAAGTGCGCATTTCCTGCGGCACTGCGCCAAACGTCATTCCCGGCGAGGCGAAGGCGGAACTACCGTTTACGCCGGAGCCGGTCAAGGCCAAGCACGGTATGCTGCTCTCCGGCAAGGACGGCGAACTCTCCGCCGTCGGCCGCGCGGGCCATGCCTCCACCCCGCAGGACGCGCAAAACGCGCTGCTTGCCCTGCTCGACGCGCTCAAGGAACAGCCGCTCAACGCGGAGGACCTCGCGACGGCGTCCTCACTCGCTGCTCTGCTGGGGTTTGACCAGCACGGGGAAGCCTTCGGCCTCGACGTCAAGGACGATTCCGGCCGGCTCACGCTCTCGCCGAACATGCTCCAGTGGAGCGAAAACGAGGTGTCCATCACGCTGGACTGCCGCTTCCCCTTCTGCGTCTCACCGGAGCAACTGCTCGCCGCCGAAGACGCGAAGTTTGCAGAAATCGGCTTTACGCGCACCTGGCAGAAGATTTCGAAGGGGCACTACATCGACCCGAAATGCGAGCTGGTGCAGACGCTGCTCTCCATCTATTCGGAAGCAACGGGTAAAAAGGCGCACCCGCTCTCCATCGGCGGCGGCACCTATGCGCGCTCGTTTGAAAACGCGGTGGCATTCGGCGTCGAGCCGGAAGGCGAGGCCGCGCAGGCGCACATGCCGGACGAATCCTGTCCTGTCGAGAGCGTCCGCTTCGACACGCGGCTCATTGCCGAGGCGATTCGTCGGCTGGCGGGAAATGTTTGATACCGAATGAAGGAAGTAGCCTTTCCCTTATTATTCATCCTTCTTCATCCGAAATGGTTCGGATGTTTCGCGAATGTCGTCCATAGAAAACCCCTTGCATCATGCGGGTTCTTGTGATATACTCACTCCCGCTAACGTCCTTCTTGCTCGGCGCATCGACGCCGGGCCAATAGACCATAAGGAGGTGAAAAACATGAATCAATACGAAGCTCTTTACATCATCGTTCCGAATCAGGACGAGGAAACCACCAAGGCATCCGTCGAAAAGTTCAAAGGGATCGTCGAAAGCAACGGCGGCGAAGTAACGGCCATTGACGAGTGGGGCAAAAAGCGTCTTGCGTACCCCATCAACTACAAGACCGAGGGCTACTACGTCTTGATGTCGTTTTCGTGTGCGCCGGAGTTTCCCAAGGAACTCGAGCGTAACTTTAAAAACGACGAGGCGATTCTCCGCTATCTCGTAACGCGGAAGGACGCGTAACGGGAACCCCCAGCGCCGAAAGGATGGATGAAGTATGAATAAGATCACTCTCATCGGAAACCTGACGCATGATCCCGAAGTCCGGTCCACGCCAAACGGCGTCACCATCTGTTCCTTCACCATCGCCGTGAATCGCCGGTTCGCCGGTTCAAGCGGCGAGCGCCCGACGGATTTCTTCCGCATCAACGCTTGGCGTCAGCTGGGCGAAACCTGCGCGAGATACCTGAGCAAAGGTCGTAAAGTGGCGGTCATCGGCGAGTTGCAGGCGCGCACCTACGAAGCCAAGGACGGTACCACGCGCATGTCGCTGGACGTTCAAGCGGACGAGGTCGAGTTCCTCTCGCCCAAGCAGCAGGAGGACGGCTCTATTCCTGCCGCGCGCGGCACGGACAATGCGCAGGACATGGCGGGGTTCACCGACATCCAGTCCGACGATATTCCCTTTTAACGACAGCGGAAAAATCCGCAACAAAATTTTCGATTAGGAGGCTTGCAACATGGAAGACCGTAAAATGCGTCCCCGTATCAAGCGTGGCCGCCGTAAGGTTTGCAAGTTCTGCGCAGATAAAGCCGCGAGCATCGACTACAAGGATATCCGTACCCTTGAAAAGTTTGTGACCGAGCGCGGTAAGATCATGCCCCGCCGTATGTCGGGCATGTGCGCAAAGCATCAGCGTGACCTTGCGATCGCCATCAAGCGCGCGCGCACCGTCGCTTTACTGCCCTACGTGGCGGACTAAGCGATTGAACCAGTAACAGCACACAAACCCATAAGGTACTTAGCAGAATCAGAACCGGTCGCAAGACTGGTTCTTTTTTGATTATTAATAAAAAGCAGTTCTGAAATCTGCAAGATCATAAAAAAGAGAGAGTCTTTTATGATTCACATAAAACAATGCGAGCCGCCCATCTCTGGACGGCCCGCAAAGGTATTTCGCTCCATTATCCTGTCATTCATCTTCCCTATGGTCTGCGGATGAGTCTTCCCTTCGACTTCGGCAGGAAAAACACCCCACGCTCGATGAACATAACCGGCAAGGCTTCCACGTGATAATTTCGAACCGATTGGGATTCGTTGATCGCGTAAAAATCGTGCCAGCGGTTCTCGCTCGCATTCGGGTCATGATAGGATGGCACGATGTACGCAACATCCGCCTCCGCGCCGCGCATCAATGCGGCGATGATGGAATAACCGCTTTCGTCCGCAATATAGGTGCCCTTTTCCGTCGGGTTGGCTTGCAGCAGCACATAACGAAATCCTGCCTCGCTCACAATAGCGCGCCAGTTTGCAGAGGCCGCAACGCCCGCAAGACTGTTGGCGAGTTTCAGTAAGTCCGGCTCCTCGCCTTCGGGAACGGGCGGCGGTTCAACCAGTTTCACCGGCTCCGCCGGCGCAGGCTGTATGGGATATGCCGCAACTCGCGCGTCATTCTTCGCCATCTGATCCAGCGCGCCGGAAACAATCTCCACCCGCGCATCTCTCGGCCAGGCATTGAGTTCCATCTTCAGCGGGTCTTTGATTGGAATGCCTCTCGCAAGATGCTCGTTGAGTTTCTTCAGCTGTTCCGTCTGGAGCTTTTTTTCAACCTTTGAGCCGTAAGCGGAGAGTGCGATCCAGCCCAGCGCGCCGGCACAAACAATCCCCAACGCCAACGCGGCAAACGGAACCCAGGAAGGAGTGCTTTGCGTGTTTAAATCGTTGGTCACTTCGCTCGTCGAAGTGGGTTCCGGCGTTATCGGTGTTTCTGTCGTCGCCGCTTGCTTCAACGCCGCGATCTCTTTCTCGAGCGCAGCGGATCGACTGTTATCCACGGATATCCGCGCGGACAGCGCCGTGATAACGAGATTGGAATCGATCCATCCGTTATCAGGCAGCGTCGCGGTTGACTCTGTCGACGTCGGCTCTGAAGCCTCGCCTTCATCGGCCTGTATCAGGCTGAATTCCACTTTCGCTTTGCCGATCAACGCTTCATTTTGTTTTGCGCCATTGATTGCAGACAGTTGATAGCACACTCTCACGCCGGTGATGCGGTCTCCCGCATCCGCTTGATATGCAAGGCCACTCTCTTGTGTCGGTTGAATTGTGCCTATCGGCTGCCCGTTTTCATCGAAAACGGTCGTATCTTGCCCCATCGGGATGTCACTCCGGTTTGCATCCGCCGCAAGCGCACCGGAGAACACAGGAACGCATAGCGCAAGCAGCAGAAGGAGCATCGCGCCTATGGCGGCGCATCTTTTCTTTCGCGTCACTTGTCCGCTCCTTTCTCCGTCAATAAGGTGTCAAAGTCCTGAAGATACTTTCCGCTGATCACTTCCACCGCACTAAGGAAATATCCCTGTTGCTGTATCTGCCGATCGATCTGTCCGCATACGGAAGCATCGTCCAATATGGAAACGTCATATTCGCCTTCTTCAAAGCTCCAGCCGTAACTCTGTTGTGCAATTATCTTAAAGACACCGAGATACTTCGCAATCGTTACATCGTTTGTTTGGATGGGCTCCTGTTCGTATTGCATCGCCCGATACGCCGGGAAATCTCCCTCCTCGTGCGCCTGTCCAAACTGCACCTGCTTGGCTGTTGTAGAATCCAGCGCAAAGTAACTGTTCTGTACTTCCAGTAACGAGCCCATCGCAACCTCTTCCTTTGGCATCGCGGAGAATCGGCAATCAAGCTGTGGCGCTGTCAGATTCATTTGCGATGCCTGTTGGAAGAGTAGATGGATGAAGTGCCGCGTACGCTGCATATCCGGCGCAAGCCAGCGAACCATCTTTGAGCCGTTCCCGGCAAACAGAAGGGATACTTTCATCCCCTGATTGTTTTTACCAGCCAGCATCAGCCCGGAGAGCCAGATAACAGCACCAAGGTAGAACGCAATTCGCTTTTTCAGGGATACGAAATTGGCGATGCCCTTCATCTTTATCGATTCCGGCACTGCATTCACAGGGCTCATCGCGCAGGTGGATAAGAATGCTTCGCCAAAGTTCTCCGGCAGCAAGTTTGACGCGTGGTTTGTCGTGTCTCGCGGTACGCGAATGGAGAACAGGTCTTCAATCAAACTATCTTGATTGTTTTTCGAGAGATTGCTTAGATATCTGTTTTGATCTCGAATCACTCGATCGAGTCCGGCGGTACAGGAACGCATCAGCTCACGAAGGTAAAAGTGATCACCTGAACACAGCGCTTCAATCAGCGATTTTCTTGCGCCGAAGCCGAGAGACGCCGCCATCGAGTTCCTATGGAAGCTCTCGTCTACCAGACTGATAAAGAGATCCGTCGACCCGCCGCCGATATCGACGATGAAATAATTTTGATTGTAACTATCCTGATTGACGGAGAAGCGGAAGACGGCCTCGCTTTCTGTGATGCTCGCTACCAGCGGAGCATTCTTCTGCTCGGAGCCCGTAATCTTGCCGCCGGTCTGCGCCGGGGGTTTGATCTCAATTCCGGTTGAAACGCCGATCGAACCGAGTATCGTATTCAGCGTCTGATAATACGAATCCCGCGTTGTGTCTAAAAACGACAGAGGATACGACGCCGTGATCGAAATCTTGCCGCATCTTTGGCAACGCGCTTCCAGCGCAAGCATCATCAGCAGTTCGGTCAACATCGCGCGAATGCGGTGTTGATCGATTTGCCCAGCACGCATCCATTTGAGATTCGAGCAGAATATTGGCCACAGTTCCGCATCCCGATACGAAGCAAAGGATCGGAAATAGATCCAACTATCTGATAAAACATCCCTTGGCGCGTTATGATCTTTCGCATCTGCCAGAATCGATTGCATCGGAATACAGGACGGGTAATCCACCGCGAGAGCGGTATTTTCCAGCAACGTTTGATAGGAAACTTCCGCTTGCTTTTTTCTCTTGCTCGCCGAATCAGCGCCTTTCAGCGAAGCGGGCAACGGCGGGAAAAAGAATTTCTCCAATCGCGAGTTCTCAACGCCATCATTATTTATCGTGTTGATCAGCGGCAAACTCCAGAGGTACATGCCTGTAATTTTCTTCGGTTTTGCCTCGTTGACGCCGGCATACAGCGTGGTAGCCGAGGTACCAAAGTCGATCGAGGCGCGTAAAGTCTTGTCCGAGTCCCCTGCCTCAATCTCGTCTCTAGCGCGAATTTTCAAATACCCGATCAAGCTGTTATCTTTTCGCATGGCGCAGTAGTCCGGCGCTTTGGACAGCAGATAATACGTCAGCGGGCCGTCGACGCCGTCATGCTTGCCATATGGCGTTTCGCGAACGATCGCGCTTTTGTCTCCCGGCGTCAGCTTGTATCCGCCGATCTCGTTGCAAAACAGGTAATACTCCGACCAGTTTGCAATCTTTTGACGCGGCCAGATGCCCGCCGTACAGAGATTTCGCCAGGATTCCGAAGCGATGGATCCAGTCGAATACGTCTTGGAGAACGTAATCCCGCCGATGATCACAGAAGCCGTAATTTTTTGTAGATACACGCCGTCCGGCGAGAACACGCCCCGGATGGTGTAGGTAGGTTTCAAGTCTTCATTATCCCGCCAGAGCTGCCAAAAGGACTCCGAAACCGGCATCGGAACAAAGAAGTGCGTAAATCCTCCATCCTTATTCCCGTTGCTTACAAGGCATTCCGGCGCGATACCGCCAGCAAAACGATGGGTGTCCAGGAGCTCCGCCTGCGTGGACTCCTGATCAATCACAGAATAGAGCGCACGATCCAGAAATATCTTCAGGTCTTGCGGCACTCTCAGATTGCCTAATCTCAAGCCTGCCTGTTGATTTCCGGTGGCAAAGAAGCTGTTCAGCTTGGGCATACTCTGCGCGTTCAAACGGAAGGCACTTGCCAGCGCATTCTCATAATCCGATAGAAGCTTAACGCTTTGCAGTGACTCCGCTTGATCGTTGTTTCTCTGGCGTTGCGCGATCTCTGCGCGATAGCGCGCAAGCCAGCGCTGCAGCATCAGCGCATGCACGGGCATCATCGCGGGCAACTGATCCTCTTGATTTTCGCCCAAAAGGAACGGCTTTGCAATTCCGTCCTCGTCCAGAACGGGCGCAAACACGCGATTATCCGTCACCCAAGGAATCTTTCCGCCGTACACTGCCCTAAGATTATCCCAGGCGTCTTTGGTCGGTATCACATGCACCGTCGGCGACGACATCGCAATCGGATACCGCGTATCGCCGTCTTTGACGTAGTAAATATCCATGCTCGGCCATTGTGCACGATGGGGACGCGTACTATAAGCGGCAAACAGATACCCGCTGCCGCTATAATTATTTCGCGGATCATCCTTGCCCGGAAAACGAACAGTCTCTGTTTCGATTTTGACGCCGTAGGATTCCGCCATCACAAGAATCG
>CAYVAO010000005.1:0-7014 GCA_964448895.1 uncultured Christensenella sp. | reverse complement strand
ACCTCCTCCTCCGCCACCGAAGCCGAAAGATCCTCCGCCATCACAAGAATCGCAAGCATCGCGCGCCATTCACGAATCGCAATATCCACATACTCCTGATAGCTCGCATCTTCGACTTTATTGAGCAACAGCATCTCAAACAACCGATGCTGGCTCCAAATATCGGGAACCGAGCTGATCCTGCGAAAATCGCTTTGTTTTGTCACGTTTTCCATGTTTGCGCCGGCAATTCGAAGCTCTTTCCCGATGGTTGACATCCTGCCGCTGTCGCCGCTGAGGCTGATCTCATTCGGATGAGACGAGAACCAATGATAAAACGACATATTTTGCCTCCGTATTCGTCGCTTACTGCGCGCGGAGCACACAGCACTCCATCAAAGAAGAAACGAAGTATTTCGTTGCCCCTCTCGGGTCTGCGCGCATCGAGTTCATCTGCGCCGTGATCTTTGCGCAAGGGATATCCAACACATTCAGATCGGTGGAGCCTTTGACCGCCGCCTCTCGAACTTCTTGCTGAATGTGCGGTTTATTGGTGTTGTGTTGGATCGGATCGCCCTCAATCTTTAACAGCGGATGAAGCCCGTGGTGATCCAGCTCCTCCAACCATCGGAACATCTGCTCTGCAAACGCAAGCGGTGCGCCGACGCCTTCTACATAGCTATCGTATGTTTCGCCGAGATTTTTCTGTTTGCGCCAAACGGTGCGAAATACCTCCGGTCGATAGTACCATTTTGTATTCATTAACGCGCTGACGCGATAATAGGTACCCAGCATGAGACAAAATCGCTCCAGCCGCAGGATATAGTCGCGCACCGAGCTGACCGCGCCCGTATCCGTTCCGCCGTTGCTGACCGGAAAATAGTCAAAGCTGATCATCGGGAACGCGACCTCCGGTGGAACATCCTTCTGTGAATCACTATTACTCAGCTTCAGCGGAACATATACCTTGTACGGAACGCTGTTTCCCTTCGGAATATCATTCGCAAAATAGCGGCAGATACCGATGGCGGCCATCAATTCCGCAGGCATGGAAGGATCGTTTTGTCCTTCGTCCGTATGGCACTCTTTATCCAAACGCACGCGTTTCCAATCGCCGTTTTCGTCCTTCTTCTCCATCTGACGCCGGTCGTCGCCAACAAACTGGGCAAACTCCACCTTGTCAAGAATATCCGATGTTTCGTAATACTTGAGCGCCATCTTGCTATTGATGGAAAACAAGGTGCTGTCCACGTCGGTATCGTTCCCAAGGTCAAAATACGGCAGCATGAGCGTAAGCGCCACATGCTTTGCATACTGTTCCGTGTGTCCGGTTTCGCCCTTCTCGCAGGCGAAAATGTATTTTTGCGCCAGCGTCGGCGTTCCGCTTGCGCCGGTACCGCCGAAAACGGACCCCGCAAACATGATGCGCAGTTCGTCGTTTTCGCCGATGTCGTCAAAGATCGATTGCCAGAATCCGCCGCGATTTTGCCAGTCCTGATCAAACTGCTCCGCCCAGAGCAGCGAGCCAATGCGCGGTCTGCCCTTGCAGCCGCGGCGCAGCACCATGGTGCGGTCATCCTCGCCAAAGAGTGCGTGATACGCCAGCGACTCGCCATCCGCCAGATAGCCGTCCCGCAGGAGATCGTTGAGCGTGCTCTTGTCGTCAATCGGTGTTGCCAGGCTCCGTAATCCGTCGATGCCCTTGGGTTTCCAGCGCATGTCAGCCGTATCTGGGTCCACAATGATGGAAAGATACGGCAGCGCATCGTTTAACGAGCGAATCATCTCTTCTAGCTCAATCTTATCGCTGCCCGCGACGATGTCCAAATCGACCAGGCGAATTTCAAGCTTATAGTCCGTTCCGCTCAAGTCGCTCAAAAAGCCCGATGCAGCCAGCGCCACAAACGACTGCGCAACGCGCATACCCGTACCGCCAATCGCAACCAGTACAAACTTTTTCATATCCTGCTCCCTTCTCAGCGGGTGCGCGCCGCGCGCTTGATTTTGTCGTCAAACCATCTTGCAATCGGGTCCCGTACGGCGCAGTTGGTCGCCGGAGCCGCACACATGCAAAAGCTCGCAAGCCATGCGGTAAACACCCCGACGGCAATATAAGGCGTCCAGAACGTGAGGATCGCTTCCCTGGAGCTCAATACAATAACCCCAATCCACGCGGTTGGAGACACACTGAAGCGATAACCGATCATCGCGCCGACGCTGAGTAGAACCAACAGGATATTCAGCCACAGCTGCGATCGCGTGCGCGCAGTCAATTTGTCACCGTAGTCTCCGAACTTTTCGTTCTGATAAAAGAAAAGCATATTCAGCAGCCAGACCGCGGCGATTGCGCCCGCATGAATCCAGCGCACCGTACCCGAAAAAAGCGCGCCATAGCGGATTGCATCCTCATTGCGCATAAACACGCTTTGCAACGGGTTTAAATACACCATTGGCGGAATAACGGCGAATGCAAGCGCAATGAAAAACGTCCAGAGTAAGCGATTGTTTCTCCTCTTTTTCATGGTTTTATCCATAGACAGCCTCCTACCTATATTCGTTCACGCGTGTTATCGTACGATACCGAGTATTTCGTCCGCTTCTTTGCCGCTAAACGCCCAACCGTGGAAATCTTCATCGCTCTCCCACTTACCGTTTGGCACGTAGCTGTCCACATCGTTGCGCACAACGATGCCAAACATCGCCGTCTGTTCAAACGCACTCGTCTTCTCGCGGATACTGTCGCCAACCAGCTGTATCTGGCTTTCGCCAATGCCCTGTTGCATCAAGTTGGAGAAAAACGGCGTCCTGGCGGTTGTCGCGGCGGTATAGCGCGCGGATGTATCGTTTTCGTTGTATTGAATCGACTCGCTGTCAAACGTCTTGAGGTTGAGTGTAAAGTCGTCCGCCCAGCTTGCGTCGAACAACGCTCTGATTGACGCGTCCTGCGGGTCGATGCTTGTGTGTAAAATGACCTGGCAAAGCAGCGGACGATCGAGTTTGAGCAATTCCGTATCGACAGAAAGAACCACTTCCACCTTTTCACACGCATCGTCAAGCGTTACACTCTCGCAGGAAACGAGCGTTGCATCGGGTTCTATCCAACTCAATGCAGCTTCGTCCAATCCGTCCGTCTGATTGTTTAAAATCAAAATTTGCGCCGTCACGGAATAATCATCCTTGGTCAGAGCAAGGTCTTTTACCGGAACAACAAGCCCGAATGGATCGGCAATCTTCGCTCCGTTTCGGGATGAATCCGTAATCGCATAGGGAATCGTATAGGTGAGCGTTACGTTCTTCTCCGTATTGCCCCGTTTCTCATGATAGATTTTCATGATCGGTATATCGTTTAGCAGCTGCTGGTATGATTCCGGCATCTCCGTTGCGGCCGGATAGCGAATTTCTCCCGCTTTGTTTTTCACGCCGCGTACAATATTCTCCGCGGAGTAATCCGCTGCTTTATATTGCGAAACGCCCAGATCAAACACGGTTTTGATATCGTCCGTCTTTCTGGAAACCACATCGTACTCAGAGAAATACGTGGCATAATACGGCGTTGTCTGATCCAGCATATTGCTGCCCTTTAGAGATGCCATCGCTTTTTCCATCGCGTTGAGTACCGCCTGATCATCACCAAAGAACATCAGATAGAGCGGGTGACGAAAGTTTCCGTCCGGCTTGCGTTCCAGCACCATATAATCGCCGACTTTCCGTTTTTTCCCTGTCGTCGGGCTGACGGGCAGGTTCTCAATCGTACCGCGAAAATCGCCCTGAATACCGATGACGCCCATCGTGGTGTATTCCGGTTTGATGATGTATGTTTGTATCGCGCTCGCAGCCTTCGTCC
Organism: uncultured Christensenella sp.; assembly: GCA_964448895.1. Classification (GTDB taxonomy): domain Bacteria; phylum Bacillota; class Clostridia; order Christensenellales; family CAG-138; genus UBA7703. The sequence goes on along the minus strand of CAYVAO010000005.1, from coordinate 3,191 downwards.
AGTCGTCTTCTGTCGAAAGCATTAAGTCTGAAACAAGCACGATTACCTGACCGGGGTTTTTACTGTATTGTTGGGCCAGCGCTGAAATAACGGACGATATCTCATTGCTCTTTTGCTGGAAAAAATCTCCCTGCAAAGCGCTTTGAAAAAATGTTTCACTCGACGTGTTGCTGCCTGCCGTTCGGTTGAGTATATCGCTCGCGCGAAGGCAGGTGCGCGTGTGATTGATGCTGATGCTGTTCACCGCGCCGATCGCCGCCCGATAGCTCTGGCAATTCAGCGAAACAAAACCCTTCATGCCAAAACCGTCGTCCACAACAATGCGAAATGACTCCTGGCCGAGTTTGTCCGTTCTGACATCCGTTTCCTGCGGGGTGAGCGAGTCCAGCCCGGCATAGAGCGCTTGCGAAGGTTCCATGATGCCTTCCGGGTCGGGAATTTCCACAGGACCGCAAGCGGTGTACAGAAAGCAGCCCATGAGGCAAATCAGCACACATAGTAGCGTTTTTTTCATACGAATCTCCCATCGTGTCGTCTCGTAGGTGATCGAATTTATATGCTATTTGGAATACGAAAAAAAGCGATTACAGTTAGATCACGTCAAATGTTACCACCGAACAGTACCCTCAGCAAGGGTACAAAAACGCGCATTCTTGCGCATTCTTACCACCAGAACTAATTACTTTTCAGAATACGTAGTAGTAAAACCGCAGACAGCACACAAGATATTCGTAGAATATACATGAAACGAAACAGTGGTTGAACCACGCGTAACGCGCATGCGTGTTTTTGGTGTAAAGGCAAATATGCGTCCGGTTTGCGCAATTCAATCGGATTCGTGTGTTTCTTTTCGTGCTGGAATAGCGTATAATCATACAAAATGTCAAAGAATAATGAGTTGTTATGCCTCACGGCATAAATTGGAAAGGATACCCCATCTCATGTTAGGAACCATCGTCAACGCCATTGCAATTCTCGTGGGCGGAACCATCGGATTGGTGCTGAAAAAAGGTATTCCGGAGCGCGTCTCCGGCGGAATTATGCAAGGCCTCGGTCTCGTAGTCATCTATATCGGCATCAGCGGTATGCTAAAAGGCCAAAACGCGCTGATAGCGACTATTTCCATCGTTGTTGGCGGCGCAATCGGGATGATTCTCGACTTTGACGGACACTTCAACCACTTTGTCGGCGGCCTTGAGCAAAAGCTTGCTTCAAAGATGGGCAGCGATTCAAAGTTCAGCGAAGCGTTTATCACCACAACGCTGCTCTATTGCGTGGGCGCGATGGCGGTGGTCGGTTCCCTCAACAGCGGGCTGACCGGTAATCACGAAGTGCTGTTCACCAAGAGCATTCTCGACGGTGTGAGCGCAATCATATTCGCGAGCACGCTTGGCGCGGGTGTGTTGCTCTCCGCGATTCCGCTGTTTCTCTATCAGGGCGCAATTACGCTGCTTGCGCAGACGCTCGCGCCCGTGCTCAGCGACGCCGCCGTCGCCGAGATGACCTGCGTCGGATCGCTCTTGATTCTCGCGATCGGCCTCAACCTGTTGAAGGTGACCAAGATCAAAGTGTTGGATTTTATACTCGCGATCTTTATTCCGATTGGTCTTGTATTGTTTATGTAATCGAGGAATCGTTAAGATTTCGGAAGGAGGTCCGCGTTGGAGCATTGGGATTTATTCGACAGCGCACGCAACCCGCTCGGTAAAACGCGGCAGCGCGGCACACCCGGAGTCCCCGGCGAATACCACATCGTCGTCTCCATCTGGACGGTCGACTCAGAAGAGAACATTCTTCTGACCCTGCGCGATTCCGTAAAAGAAAGCTATCCCGGTTGCTGGGAGAATACAGGCGGCTCCGCACTCGCAGGCGAAACCAGCAGGCAGGCCGCTGCACGGGAATTGTTTGAGGAGACCGGCATTACGGCAAGTGAAGACGAGCTGGTTTTGATTGGAGCGCAGACCGCGCGGGATTCGTTTGTCGATCATTATCTGCTGCGTCGCGATATGCCGATTGCGGAAATTCGCCTTCAGGACGGCGAAACCGCAGACGCAAAATGGGTAACGCTCGCAGAGCTTGACGCAATGATTGCCGATCTCTCGCTGGCAAAGCCCATCGGAGAACAGTTCAACGAAATTCGGGAGAACTTTTTACTTTTCTTGAAAAAAAAGTAAACAAAAGAACGCTCCTGCGATCAGCATAAGCGTCTTTTAAAAGAATAGTTTTGAATTCAGATCGTTTCTATTCGGATTCGACGAAGATTTGGTATCTTTTACACGCAAAAAGCGCCGCCTGTTCAAGCGGCGCTTTGCTGTATTCGAGAATTAACGGTTGCGGAGGAATGCGGGAACGTCCAGCTTGCTCTTGGGTTTTTCCTGATAGTCTCTGCGAATATCGTTTTCGCTGAAGACCGGCTCCTGCCGCTGCTGCGGAACCGGAGCCGCCACCGGCTCGTCCGTCATGATCGGGCGACGGGGCGCATAGGAAGCGGACGCATACTGCTGCGGCTGCGGCTGACGCATCGGCTGCTGATACTGCGGCTGCGTGGGGTACGGCTGCGGCTGGGGCTGGGTGGGATACGGCTGCGGCTGCGGTTGCGGTTGCGCCATCGGCTGCTGCTGATTGGCGCCCATGCCGGTGCTGCCGTAAGGCGAGCGGAAGGTGCTGAATGCGCCAAAGCCCGGTACGCCCTGAATGCTGCTGACGCGATCCGGACGATCAAATCCGGTTGCGATGACGGTGATGCGGAGCGCATCGCCCATCGCCTCGTCGATATCCGCACCAAAGATGATGTTCGCTTCAGGATCGACATTTTCACCAATGAGTTCCGCGGCTTCATTGACTTCGAGCAAGCTCAGATCCGGGCCGCCCGTGATATTCATCAGCACGCCGCGCGCGCCATTGATGCTGGTTTCGAGGAGCGGACTCTCGATGGCCTGACGGGCCGCTTCCGCCGCGCGCTTTTCGCCGCTGGCGTTACCGATGCCCATGTGCGCAAGGCCTTTTTCACGCATGATGGTCTTAACATCCGCAAAGTCGAGGTTGATCATCGCAGGAACGGCGATCAAGTCCGAAATACCCTGTATACCTTGACGGAGCACGTCGTCCGCGACGCGCAGCGCGTCCGGCAGACTCGCGCGACCGACGAGATCGATAAGTTTATCGTTGGGAATCGTGATCAGCGTATCCAC
>CAYVAO010000004.1:0-18740 GCA_964448895.1 uncultured Christensenella sp. | reverse complement strand
GTTCGATGAGCCGGAAATCGACCTGTTTGAAAAGCCCAAGAAAGCGGGCAAAGTTCGGAATTCTCCTTCAAAGGATGCGGATTTGAAAGCGTTTGGCGAACAAAAAGGCGAGTTCGTCTCGAAAAACGGCGAAAAAGTCAAGTCGACGAGGCCGCAGAAGATCAGCGGAGATATTCTGGACGAAATCGACTTTGAGCCAATTGACGACGTGCCGCTTGTGCTAGCGAAAGACGGCGCGCAGATTCCCAAAGCGGTCGTGCAGTTACCGGACCCCACGCCGCTCTTTGGCGCAAACACGATCAAAAAGCCAGCAACGGACGCGACGAAAGCAGCCTCGCTGGAAGGAATGCCTGCGCGTCAACCCGGCGCTAAACGCCAGCCAATTGAAAAGCCGGTCGATAAACCCGTCGAAAAGAAAAAGAACCCGCCTGAGGTCATCGAAGGCGACGGGCAGTATCACGCACCTTCTATGGAGCTGCTCAACAAACCCGGGGTACAGAAGGACGACGATCAAGACACGCCGGAAGAGAAAGCGCGCGTCCTGATCGAAACCCTCGCGAGTTTTCGCATCAACGCGACGGTCACCAACATCGCCGTCGGCCCCGCGCTTACACGAATCGAGATTCAGCCACAGGCGGGCACGCGCATCTCGCGCATCACCGCGCTGCAAAACGATATCACCATGGCGCTCGCCGCGCCGCGCTTGCGAATGGAAGCGCCGATCCCCGGTAAGAACGCGATCGGTATCGAGATTCCGAACAAGGGCTCCACACTGGTTGTGTTGCGCGACATTCTGGAGAGCAAAGAGTTTAAGAACAGCGCGTCCCCCGTCACCATGGCGTTTGGACGCGAGGCAAGCGGCAAGATCATCGTCGCCGACCTCACCCGCATGCCCCATTTGCTCATCGCGGGCGCGACCGGCTCCGGTAAGAGTGTCTGTATCAACGACATCATCGTGTCTATGGTGTATAAGAGCTCGCCGCAGGACGTCCGCTTCATCCTCGTCGACCCGAAGATGGTTGAGATGACCATGTATGGCTCTCTGCCGCATCTGCTCATCCCTGTCGTGACCGATCCCAAGAAGGCCGCGGGCGCGATGCGTTGGGCGGTCAAGGAGATGACGGATCGCTATAAAACCTTCTCGGAACAGAACGCAAGAAATCTGGATCGCTATAACGAACGCGTGGAAAAGCCGGAAGACAAGCTCCCGCGTATCGTCGTCATCATCGACGAGCTGGCCGACCTCATGATGGTAGCCCCTGACGAAGTGGAGGACAGCATTCGCCGCATTGCCCAGCTCGGCCGTGCCGCGGGCATCCACCTCATCCTCGCGACGCAGCGACCCGATGCAACGGTCATCACAGGCCTCATCAAAGCGAATATCCCCTCTCGCGCGGCGTTTGCCGTGAGTTCCGCAACCCACAGCCGCATCATTCTCGACATGGGTGGTGCGGAGAAGCTATTAGGACACGGCGACATGCTCTTCCATCCCGATGGTTCCGCGAAACCTACGCGTCTGCAGTGCGCGTTCGTGTCCGACGAAGAGGTCGAGCGCATCGTTGCGCATTTTCGCGAAAGCGCGGCGCGTCCGACCTTTAGCGAGCAGATTCTCGACGACGTCTCCTCTCTGGAAAAGAGCGGCGCCACCGGCGGAGTATTCGGCGAGGGCAAGCAGGAGGATGATCTCTTGGGCGAAGCCGTTCGCGTGGTCTTTGAGCACGGGCAGGCCAGCACCAGCATGATCCAGCGCAGGCTGCGCGTGGGTTACGCGCGTGCCTCGCGCCTGATTGACATCATGGAGCAAAAGGGTTATATCTCCGGCTTTAACGGGAGCAAAGCGCGCGAAGTTCTCATCAAGCGCGCGCAGTTGGAGGAGCTCTTTGGCGATGGAACGCCGCTTGCCGAACCGCCCGTACAGGAGCGCGAGCCAAACCCGATGGCGAGTTTTTACCGGGACGACGAATAATTTGATTCTATCGATCGTAAGTAAGGAGACAAACCAACTATGTCAACCGTCGGAGTGATTTCGCTCGGCTGTGCAAAAAACCAGGTGGATACCGAGCGCATGCTCGGCATTCTCACCGCAGCCGGACACGAGATCACCAATCAGCCGGACGAGGCGGATATTCTGATCGTGAACACCTGCGGTTTTATCGAGAGCGCCAAGCAGGAGTCGATCAACGCCATCCTCGAAATGGCGCAATATAAAAATGGCGGCAAGTGCGCGCGGCTCGTGGTCACGGGCTGTCTTTCCGAACGCTATCGGGACGAATTAAAGGAAGCCATGCCGGAAATCGACATTTTGCTCGGCGTGCGCGAATACGAAACCCTTCCCCGCCTTCTCGGTGGCTTGTCCGACGCGCCGCATTGCGGGCCTAAGAGCGCGCGCATCCTCACCACGCCGCGCTACAGCGCGTATCTGCGCATCGCGGACGGCTGCGACAATCGCTGCACCTATTGCGCGATTCCGCTGATTCGCGGCAATCTTGTGAGCGAGCCCATCGAAGAACTCGTGGACGAAGCAAGGCGCCTCGCGGAAAACGACGTCACCGAACTGACCTTGATCGCGCAGGATACCTCCGGCTTCGGCAAGGATCGCTACGGAAAGCCCATGCTGGGCGAGTTGCTGGATCGGTTGGAACAAATCGACTCGATTCGCTGGCTCAGAGTCTTATATACCTACCCCGATACCGTCACGCCGGAGCTGATCGATCGGTTCCGCGCGGGCGGAAAGATCGTTCCCTATCTCGATATGCCGCTGCAGCACACCGAGGACGATATGCTCAGGCGCATGCATCGCAGAGGCGATCAGGCGCATATCAAGCGCGTGCTGGAATATGTTGCGGCAAACGCGCCGGAGTTCATGCAGCGCACCACGTTGATGGTCGGCTTTCCCGGCGAAACAGAACAACACTTTTCCGAAATGCTTCATTTTATACAGGATCATCGCTTCGACCGCGTCGGCGCGTTTGCGTTTTCGCCGGAAGAAGGCACCGCGGCTGCCAATCTGCCGGATCAGGTACCGGAAGAAGTCAAGCAAGAGCGACTAGCCCGCTTGATGAAGGCACAGCAACCGATCTCGCGCGCGAGAAACGAGCGCAGAGTGGGTCAGGTTGTCGATGTGTTAATCGAAGGCATCGACAATAACCGCTATTTCGGGCGCAGCTATGCGGAAGCGCCGGACGTGGACGGAAAAGTCTATCTGGAATGCGCGGACGATCTGGCGATCGGCAGTTATGTCCCGGTTCGTCTGATCCGTGCGGAAGAATACGATATGATCGGCGAGTTGCCTCAATAAAGTGATCGACTCCCGAAATCTGATAAAGAAAGACAAAACGCTATGGAACAACCGTTGACCAATCCTGAAAAACGCAGCAAGATGAATTTGCCAAACCGCCTCACCATATTTCGCATGTTACTTGTTCCGCTTATGGTTACCGTGTCCTCCTTTGACGCGTGGTTACCCGGTTGGAATTATTATGCAGCCGCAATCTTCTTCATTGCGGACATGACAGATATTCTGGATGGCTACATCGCGCGCAAGCGAAATCTCGTCACCAACTTTGGCAAGCTCATGGATCCCATCGCGGACAAGCTGCTGTTTTGCTCGGCGTTTATCATGATGACATATATGCACATGTTAAACCCCATTCTCTGTATCATCTTCGTCGGTCGCGAAATCATCGTCTCCGGATTCCGGCTTGTGACCGCAAACAGCGGTAAGATCATCGCGGCAAACTGGCTGGGTAAGCTCAAGAGCGGCTTGCAGGTCGCCGCCATCCTCGCAACCCTTCTGGGCAACCCGATCTTCTCCCGCTGGAATTTCCCCTTTGATTTTGGTTTAATGTGCACCGCCGCGGTATTCACCATCTGGTCCGCTGTCGATTATATCGTCGCCAATCGCAACGCGGTCAATTGGAATTGATCGAGTAAAAAGAATCAAAACAGCGCTTTTGCTGCTCAAAATAAGGAAGTGAACCAATCATGATCGCAGAAATCGTCTCCGTCGGTACGGAATTGCTCATGGGACAAGTCGTCAATACGGACGCACAGTTTATCGCCCAGCGGCTGGCCCCGCTCGGTTTTCAGGTGTTTTATCACACGACTGTCGGAGATAATGTCAAGCGGCTCACGGCGGTCGTTCATCAGGCGGTTGAGCGCTCGGACGTGGTCGTCTTCACAGGCGGACTCGGGCCGACGGACGACGACCTCACGAAGGAAACCGTCGCCGCGGCGCTTGGGCTGACCGTAGAGCTCATCCCCGAAGAAGCGGAGCGGCTGAAAAAGCATTTTGAAACGCGCGGCTACGTCTTTACGCCAAACAATCTCAAGCAGGCAAGCTTTCCCAAAAGCGCGATCATTCTGCCAAACGCGTTTGGCACCGCGCCGGGCTGCATCATGACCGCGGAAAACAAAACCGCGATCCTCTTGCCCGGGCCACCGAGAGAGCTCTTCCCCATGTTCCAAAACCACGTGATGCCTTATTTGGAAAAGCTCAGCGGAAACAAACTGTATTCGCGTGAACTTCGCATCTTCGGCAAGGGCGAATCCACCATCACTTACGAACTTCGGGATATCATCGAAACGCAGACAAACCCGACCGTCGCGCCCTATGTCAAGACCGGCGAGGTTTCCCTTCGCGTGACCGCGCTTTGCCAAAACGAAGCGGAGGGCGAGCAGCTTGCGCGCCCGATGATCGGCGAAATCATCTCGCGTCTGGGTGATATCGTCTATTCCACCGTCGGTGAATCCCTGCCGGAAACCTGCGCGCGGATGCTGACGGATGACGGGCAAACGCTCGCCATTGCGGAGAGCTGCACGGGCGGTTTGGTCGCGAGCGAACTCGTCGCGATCCCCGGCTGCTCCAAGTTTCTGTTGGAGGCTTGCGTTACGTATTCGGACGCTGCAAAGGTCTCCCGCCTCGGCGTTCGTCAGGAGACGCTGGATCAATTCGGCGCGGTCAGCGAGCAGTGTGCCCGCGAGATGGCGGAGGGTATGCGAAAAATCTCCGGCGCGGACTATGCGCTCGCGACGACGGGTTACGCGGGTCCAGACGGCGGCACGGAGGAGAATCCGGTCGGTACGGTCTATATCGCGCTGGCCCGTCCCGGCGAAACGCTGGTCAAGCGCCTCTCCCTCTTTGGCGACCGCGCGCGAATTCGCGAGATTGCAACGCTGCATGCGTTTGATCTGCTCAGGCGAAAGCTCTGCCTCGAGTAAACACGAAAAAGCGTGTGAATCCGGCAAAAAACGCTGTACGGATGCATCCTGCCGTGCTATAATGGCAATAACGAATGCGATCATTTGTTCCCATCGCGCGCATTGTTCCGCTCTTCGGAAATGCAGCGGGCTGAATGGAGCAATGGTACAAATAACTTGTTGAAAACGCGATTGATTGCAACGAACGAAAGGAATACCAGAATGGTCGAAAAAGAAAAAGCATTGGAGATTGCACTGGGTCAAATCGAAAAGCAGTTTGGCAAAGGCGCAATTATGAAGCTCGGCGACGCTGCGGCGCGCACGCCGGTTGCAACCATCTCCACGGGCTGCCTTCCGCTGGACTATGCGCTCGGCGTTGGCGGCATTCCGCGCGGCAGAATCATCGAAATCTTCGGGCCGGAATCCTCCGGTAAAACAACCATCGCGCTGCATATCATCGCGGAAGGGCAGAAAGTGGGCGGCACCGCCGCGTTTATCGACGCGGAGCACGCGCTTGATCCCGCGTATGCCGAGGCCCTTGGCGTTCGTGTAGACGATCTCTATGTCTCTCAGCCGGACACCGGCGAGCAAGCGCTGGAGATTACCGAAGCGCTCGTGCGCAGCGGCGCCATCGATGTGGTCGTTGTAGACTCCGTTGCGGCCCTCGTGCCCAAGGCCGAGATTGAGGGCGATATGGGCGATGCACACGTGGGCCTGCAAGCGCGGCTGATGAGCCAGGCGCTTCGCAAGCTCACAGGCGCCGTCAGCAAATCCAACACCATCGTCATCTTTATCAATCAGTTGCGTGAAAAAGTCGGCGTCATGTTCGGCAACCCCGAGACCACACCCGGCGGCAAAGCGCTGAAGTTCTATGCCAGCGTTCGCCTCGATGTGCGCCGTATCGACGCGCTGAAGAATGGCACGGATATCATCGGCAACCGCACGCGTGTCAAAGTCGTGAAAAACAAAGTTGCCCCGCCGTTTAAGAGCGCGGAGTTCGACATGCTCTACGGCGAAGGCATCTCCAAAGAGGGCGCAATCCTCGACCTCGCGGTTGAGAAAAAGCTCATTCAAAAGAGCGGAGCCTGGTATAACTACGGAGATATGCGCATCGCGCAAGGACGCGATAACACGCGCGTCTTCCTCAAGGACAATCCCGAACTCACGCAGAAGCTCGAAAAACAGCTCCGCGTCATGTTTGAGGAAGAACGCAAACAGGCTATTGCGGATCAGGAAGCCAAACGTCGTGCAAACCAGAGCACGATGGCCGCCGCGGAGGCCGCGCAAAACACTGCGGCAAGGCCTGCTCCGGTCGTCAAGACCGCACCGGCATCCGCAAAAAAGCCCGTTGATCCGGATCAAGAATAATCGTTAAATAAAAAACAGCCGTGCGATGTTTAACCGCACGGCTGTTTTGATGTTATGAATATTACTCGAATTCCAAAATCGATTTGTCAACGAGCAGAGTAAAACGACATGTCCGTTCCCATATCTTGAACGATAACGTCGTCGCCTGCGCGCGCAATCAAGAAACCGACGTAGAAATCCCCCGCCGCGCCGGATAGATTGACGACATGCAGCAGATACAAATCACAAACTGCCGCCTCATAGAACCCAATCGTGAGGACGCGAATCACGAGTCCGAGTATAACGACGGGCGCAAAAGCGATGACGAGATATTGTTTTCTGGCGAAAAAAGCATCACTGCCCGCGTACGCATACAGTCCGGTAAAACCGTAATGCGGCTTCTTTCCCGAGAATGTCTTCATGAAAACACCGTGGATCAGCTCGTGAAAGATCATGTAGGCGATGATTCCGATCATCCATATCACCATATTGATGATGGTGTGGATGCCAATCGTTATCTCAACAAAAGGCGGGCAAAACACAAATCCGAGCACCGCTAACGCACCCGTGATCAAGAGCGCAAGAAGGTTCACGATCACCGCTTCTTTTCGGTTTCGCATAAGATCTACGCGGCGTACCTCGCGATAGCCGTTTGGCAACGTGGTCATTCTGCCTCCGTTTTCTTCTCCGGGTTACGCCAATAACGGCTTCCGTCACGCATGCGTTTGAGCCAATCGCTTTCAATCATGCCACGCCGCAGAATAAACAAATCCCCGAACGTGTGCCATGAAGAAAGAATCGCGTTCACCTCGTGTTCGGTATAATCGCGGCCGATCTCAAACTTTTCCGCAAGATACGCAAATACCTCTTCACGCGGTGCCTGCTTGGAAGGCCAGAGCTTCACCCTGCCCTCTCCATCTAAAAATCGTTCAATCCCATGCGCCATTGCGCGCCTCCAATCTATCGCGAAAATCATCGACGCTACGCCGAGATTCGCGGTTCGCTTCTTGTCTGTACAAGAAATTTTCTCGCGCATCTATGTTCTCACAGTTTATGCAAAATTTCAACCGCTTCAAACGTAAAAACTTCTCTACGCTGCGTCGAATCCTCATGTTGGTTGCGATCTCGTCTCTGTTCTTCTAATTCATATTCTCGATTCCGTGATTCCTATGATATACTATATGTGTGATGATTCTTCGAACCATGCAGCATACGATTGGAGGAACTGTATCATGAAACTGCTTTTTGCCATCGTACAAAATGACGATCAAAAGTCTCTTACCTACGCGCTGATCGAGAAAAACATCAGCGTAACGCGGATTGCCAGCACGGGTGGATTTTTACGCGGGGGAAACACGACGCTCATGATCGGCGTGGAACCGGATCGTCTCGACGAAACGCTTGCTATCATCAGCGAACATTCGCGCCGCAGAACCGTGGTCACCGTGCCCGCTTCCGGCATTCCGCATAACATCGACAGCGCCGCTATGCCAATGCGCGTCACGGTCGGCGGAGCAACCGTATTCGTACTGGATGTCGCACAAACGTATAAGTATTAGTCGTTTCGCTTCGTCCCATTCATCCACGCGGCGAATGATACGCGCTAAGTAAAAAACAGAACTGAGAAACCAACGTTGGAACAATTTCAATCAAAGGAACTGAATTCTACTTCCGCAAAGCCGATCTTTTCTTCTTCCGCTCTGCGGCAGTTGATTATACCGCTCATTTTAGAGCAACTGCTCGCGATGACGGTAGGTCTCGCCGCGGTCATTATGATCACGAAGGTCGGCGAGGCGGCGGTTTCGGGCGTTTCGCTGGTCGACTCGCTCAACGTACTCATCATCAGCATACTCTCCGCGCTCTGCACCGGTGGCGCCGTTGTCTGCGCGCAATACATCGGGCGGCAGGAGATTGAAAACGCGCGTATATCCGCGCGTCAGCTGGTTTATATCTCGTTGTTTTTTTCGATTGCGGTCGGCGCAGTGTTGCTCTGCGCGCCGCGTTTTTTTATTCAACTCATCTTTGGCGCTCTGGATGAAACCGTAGCCGAGAGCGCACGAATCTATCTGCTCTTTAGCGCAATCTCGTTTCCGTTTCTGGCGCTATATAATGCCTGCGCGGCGCTCTTTCGCGCGATGGGTAACTCCCGTATTTCGCTGTATGTCTCGCTCGTTATGAACATCGTCAATATCTCCATCAACGCGTTGTTGATCTACGGTCTCAAGATCGGTGTGCTTGGCGCGGGCATCGCGACGGCGACCGCACGCGCGGTTGCCGCTGTCTTGATGATGCTTTTGATTCGCAGTAAGAGCAACGTGATCTATGTCCGGCATCTTTTACCCGTTCGTTTTGAGAAAAACATGGTGCAAAGCATTCTGTCCATCGGTATTCCAAACGGTTTGGAAAACGGTATGTTCAACTTTGGTAAGCTGCTTGTGCAGACGTTGGTCGCTTGGCTTGGCACCTCCGCCATCGCGGCAAACGCCATCATCGGCAGCATCTTTAATATCGCGGTCGTCCCCGGCATGGGAATGAGCCTCGCCGTGCTGACGGTTGTTGGGCAATGCATCGGTGCGGGCGATTATCCCCAGGCGATTGCGTATACGAAAAAGCTCATGATCATCACCTATCTTACGATGATGGCCGTCAATATTCCAATTTTGCTCTTTTCCGGCCCAATTGTCCGGTGGTTTTCGCTCAGTCCCGAAGCGGAGGCGATCACGCTGCAAGTGCTGCCGGTAATCGCGATATCCTGCTGCATCGTCTGGCCGTATTCGTTCGCCTTCCCCAATGCGCTCCGTGCGGCGGGTGACGCGCGTTATACCATGATCGTGTCCACTTGCAGCATGTGGGCCGTACGGTTCGGGTTGAGCTATCTGCTCATCAAGCACTTCCAATTCGGGCTCGAAGGCGTTTGGTATTGCATGATTGTGGATTGGATCGTCCGCTGCGTCTTCTTTTTCTTCCGCTATCGCGGCGGTCAATGGAAGACAAAGACCGTTCTTCGCTAGTTGATTCTGTCTCCGCTCGAAAGGAGTTCGCGTTGGTAGAACTGTTTGCCGCCGATATCAATCAAATTGCGCCGCGCGCGCAGCACCTGATCAGCTTGCTCGATGAGGAGCGTCAGGCGCGTGTGCGCGCCTTTGGCGAATCCCGCAGCGCGCTCCTAACGTTGGCTGCAGGATTGCTTCTCTACGATATCTTTGGCGAGCGTACAAAAACCGCGCATTTTGAGCGCGGCAAGCGAGGTAAGCCGCATTTGCCGAACAATGCACCGTTTAACATCTCGCATGCGGGTGATTTCGCGGTATTAGCGCTCTCGCAACAACCCGTCGGGGTCGATTTGGAGCGGATTCGCCCGATCGATTGGCAGAAGATCGCCCTTCGATTCTTTCACCCTGACGAGCGAGCGTATCTTTCGAAATCCAATGAGCCGGAAAAGGACTTTTTCCGTATTTGGACACTGAAAGAGAGTTACCTCAAGGCCGAGGGAACGGGCTTCTCCATCTCTCCCGCCAGTTTTGCCGTTCTGCCGACAGGCGCGCAGTCCGCTCGTTTTTTGGGTGAAACCGCGTTTCGCTTCACGCGTCTTGCCGCGTTTCCCGGCTATTGTCTCAGCGTTTGCTCGCTAGAGGAAGACGTTTCACCGCAAGTGATGATGAAGCAGTTCTAAACTTTAGTTTTTATCTCAATGTGCGTGATAACAAAACATGCCGCCCAGTTACGGACGGCATGTTTTTTCGTTTACTCGTTACTCCGCTATCGCGGCTTGCTGCTTGATTCTCTCAATCCAGCTCTCGCCAACGCCGAGAATCAGCGCGTCAACGTCAACCGAAGCCGCCGAGAGCAGCGCATACGCGGGCGTGGAGAGCTTTTCAACAGTTTTGTCGAGCAGCTTCTGGCGCAGTTGCGCAATCTCCTGCTGCGTCAGTTTGCCGTCCTGATTGGCAGCCTTCAGGTCGGCAACCAGCGTTTGCTGCAGTTCACCTACGGTGATCTTCGCCGCGCGGATGAGTTCCTTCTGCGCGTCGTTGATGTTCTTCAGGTTCGCGTTTTTGCCAAGTTGGAGCGATAGATAGGTGCCGAGCACACCGATGAGCGTAATCAGCAGCGTCGCCGCAACCTGCAAGCCATAGTTTAATAGTAAATCCATATTGAGTTTCTCCTTATCCATTCTTTTGTTAAGTTTCTTCCATCACGCGGATTCGTGCCTCGTGATCGCTGATTTGAACCGTTTGTTCCCGTGCGTGATCCCAGATACGCTCGTGCGCAACCCGGTTTGCCGCTGTGAGACATTCAATGTTCTTCTCCAATTGTTCCATCGTCGTCGTGAGTTTGCCGATGGCGAGCGTCAGCTTGATCATTGGGGTCACGACCGCGGCAAAGAGTGCAATCAGCGTGGCGATCACGCCGACAACGTCCCATTCCTGCATGTGTTTCCCTCCTAATACCAGCCCGGCCGCAAAAAGCTAGTCCATGCGCCGAACCGGTCGGTCGTGTGCTTTACAAAATTCCAGCCGCGCCTGTTGGGCAGCTTCGTGAGCTGGCATCCATATGCCCCGCCCATCCATTCCACCGCAAACCCGCCGCCGGCATAGAGCCCGATGTGTCCGCTTTTATGAAGCAGATCCGCAGGCAGAAGCTCCTCCTGCGCAATCTTTCGCGTCGATCCGCTCGACGCAAATCCATCCGCGGATAAGTCAAACTTCGGCTTGACAACGCCCGCGTGCCGAAGTAAACCGACCACCCCGCCGGAGCAATCCGCGCCGGTGATTGCGGGGTTATCCTCCACCGCGCGCTCCATCATCTCCTGTCGCCCGCCGTCGTAATACTCCGGTTGACGCTTGGCTCCGCTCGCGATTCGCGCGAGTGAGATCACGTTTGGCGATAAGTCGGTGTTGTAGAGGTTCCCGCCGCGAATGTAAAGGCTCGTCGGGTATTCTCTTGCCTGCGTCGCGTCATAGGCAAACGACAATGCATCAAGCACGATGTTCTTGCGGACTTCGCTTACGCCGCTCAACGATATTAGTATCGCTGTCGCCGCCGCATCGCCGATCTGCGCAGCGATACTTCCGCGATCCGCAGGAACCGTCTCCGGCGTCTCTTCCGGAAACAACGCGGCATAGGTCAGCGGGCCGACAACGCCATCCGCCACCAAACCTTGTTGGTTTTGAAAGGTCTTTACGGCAGTGCGCGTGTCTTTGCCAAACGCGTTGGACTGTAAAACCGTAATCTGCGCGGGATAGCAACCGAGCGAAAGAAGTCTCTGCTTTACGCGTACTACGTCCTCTCCCGCACTGCCGTAGCGTAATGTTCTTGTCAGCGGCATGGTGTGCCTCCCAATATGCTATCCTTCCCGAAGGATTCGCATTGCAGGACTTTTGACGCAAACATACCGCCGCTGTTTCTTCTCCGAGCAGCAATACTCCATAAAAAAACTGGCATCGGTCTCCTCTTCCGGGGTATCCGATACCAGTTTGCACGATTTTTCGCTTTGTGATTATAAGAATTCGGGAAAACACGAATTATAATAACGCAAAAGACAAGTTTGATGCATATTCGTTCTTGCGCATTGGTCTTTATGCACTATTCGTTCTTCAGATCATACCGAAAGATACAGTGCTCGGTACGAACGCCGTCCCGATAGAGTCCACTATAGCTCGCGGGAACGCGTATTTCCAGCAGCTCGCCTCCCAAGTGTTCCAGCGTCTTTCGAGAAGGAATATTGTCCTGATCGCATGTGATGATGAGATACGGCATTTGATGCGCGCGGGCGATTTCAAACACGAGTTTACAGGCTTTCCCAGCGTAACCGTTGCCGCGAAACGCCTCGATTACGTTATAGCCGATGTTTCCGCCGAAGTAAGTGTTTCGAACATATCCAAGCCGCAGGTCGATTTCGCCTGCTTTTGCTCCGTCGCTCAACCGCATGATGTCGAAATGATAGCACGGCACGAAGCCCTTCGTTTCATCCGCGCTGCAAGCGTTCCTAACGCGTAGGGTGATCTCGCCGTCGTTTGGCATCTCGATCCGCTCGTTGGGGCAATCGTCAATCGCGGGCTCGTCTCCTTCGTCCCAATCCTTCCAAACGTCGATCCAGGCTTGCGCATGGCTGTAGCGAAACAGTTCGTCGCAAGTGACTTCAATCGCGCTGTTCGAGCTGCCGCAGGCGGGAAACACCGTCGTAAATCGTTTGAGCGATACGTCCAGATAGACCGGCGTGCTCGCGGGCAAGGCAAACGGGCAAACGCCGCCGACCGCGCTTCCGGTTAGCCGCTCTACTTCTTCCGGCGCCAGCATCTTCGCTTTCATCGCAAATTGGTCTTTAAACTTCCGGTTATCCACGCGCGCGTCTCCCGCGGCAACGACGAGTACGCAGCCTTCGCCTAACGCAAAGGATAGCGTTTTTGCAATCCGCGCGGGCCTTACGCCCAGCGTCTGCGCGGCGAGTTCTACCGTCGCGGAGCTGGTTTCAAACTCCCAGACGCGCTGTTCCATGTTCATCGAACGGAAATAATCTTTCACCCGGGTAATCGACACGTTGTTGTTCCATCCATATTCTCGAGCAGTCGAGTAAACGATCCGCCCGCAAAATTTGCAAAATAAAAAATCGGCGTTTTGTCTATCATAAAGACTTCCACGCCGATTTTCAACCTGATACTACGTTTTTTTTCGATCGTTCGCGTCAGACAGTGGGCAGCGCAAACTTCTCCGAGTATTCCTTCACGCGCGCGTTAAAGTCTTCGTTTCCATCCGCCGCCTTGACGGATTGCAGATAGCTGTGCATATCGAACGTCTCGTTTTTGGTTTGAATCAACGTCGCCGCGATGTTGGAGCAGTGGTCGGACACGCGCTCCATATTGGTCAGCAGGTCGGAGAGTACAAACCCAAGCTCGATCGTGCAGGTTCCCTCTTTCAGGCGCTCAACGTGGCGCGCGCGGATATCCGCCTCGATTGCGTCGATCACTTCTTCCAGCGGCTCGACCAAGCGCGCTTCTTCAAGATTTTCGTTTAAAAACGCATCAAAAGCGTTGTTGAGAATTTCGCTCAAAGCGTTGCTAAAGACGCGAATCTCCGCTTTTGCGGCATCCGAAAATGAAATTCTCTTGTCATGCATCTCCTGCGAAACTTCTGTCAAATTAACCGCGTGATCGCTGATGCGCTCAAAGTCGCCAATCATGTGCAGGAACATGCCGATCTCGTTGCTATCCTTCTCCATGAGCTGGCGGGTGCTGAGTTGCACGAGGTATGTTCCGAGGCGATCCTCGTATTTATCAATTTCATCCTCGTTGGCAACTACGGTCGCAATCGTCTTCGCGTCGTAATTCTCTATGGTTCCGAGTGCCATCAGCAGCGTATCGCGAGAGAGCGTCGCCATCCGTTCCATCACGTTTTTGCACTGTTCCAGAGCAAACGCAGGCATATCGAGGAAACGCTCGTCCAACGGCCACTCTTCTTCTTTTGCCGCTTTGTCCGGAATCGTAAGCTTCGCCAGCCTGACCAAAAGGTTGGAAGCAGGCAGCAAGACAGCAGTCGCCAATACGTTAAAAGACGTATGGATAATCGCGATATTTGCGGGATCAAGCACATCATCCAGGAAAGTGAAATGCAGTATTGAATTCAGCGTGTAAAATATCGTCAGGAAGATTACGGTTCCGATGATGTTGAAATACAGGTGTACCATCGCCGTGCGCTTTGCGTTTTTACCGGCTCCGATGCAGGAGAGAAGCGCCGTAACGCAGGTGCCGATGTTTTGGCCCATAATGATCGGGATTGCAATTCCGTAGGTAACCCCGCCCGTCAAGGACAACGCCTGCAAGATACCGACCGAAGCGGAAGAGCTCTGAATGATGCCGGTGATCACGGCACCGGTGAGCACGCCGAGGAGCGGATTGCTGAACCTAGTCATGATGCTCACAAATTCCGGCATATCCGCAAGCGGTTTCACCGCGCTGGACATCATGTGCATGCCGTACATCAAAACCGCGAATCCGCAGAGCACGGAACCGATGGTTTTTTGTTTTTGTTTTTTAGAGAACATCGCCATGATCACGCCGATAACGGCGAGAACCGGCGTAAAAGAAGTCGGTTTGAGCAGCTGGACGATCAGAGATGTTCCCTGTATGCCGGTCAAGCTCAAAATCCAGGCCGTCGCCGTCGTGCCGATGTTTGCGCCCATGATGATACCAACCGCCTGGTTGAGCGTCATAATGCCGCCGTTGACGAAACCAACCGTCATAACGGTCGTCGCGGAAGAGCTTTGAATAATCGCGGTTGCAATCGTTCCCAGCAGAAGCGCTTTCCATTTACTGCTTGTTGAGCGTTCCAGCGCGCGCTCCAGCACGCCGCCGGACATGTTCTCCAGCGAGACGCTCATCAAGTGCATTCCGTACAGGAAAAGCGCCAAGCCTCCAAACATGGAAAGAATGTCAAATATCGTCATGCCCTATACCCCCAAATTACTCCACTTACCATATTACCAGATTTGAGGATCGATGCAACAATTTCTGTAAAACCCGTTGTAGCGTATTTTACATTTATTTGATGTTTCTTGTGCGTTTTTACAATTATGTCCATTTATCGTTGATCGAGAAAATGAAAAAGAGCGGCGCGTGTGCGCCGCCCAAGATCACATGAATGCGTTATTCAAACGAATGCTTGATATACTCGAAAAACGTAAAATACTTTCTACCGCAATACTGCTCCTTTGAAGAATGCAGTTCGTAGGAAGCACCTTCCACCGAAAACGCAATCTTATTTACACCGATCATCGCAAGACTGCTTATGCTTTTAAGCGGGAAATGGTGATTGCCGACCACCATCTCGTTCTTACTGATCGAAAGCCGTGCTGTTTCAAGGATACGATCCTTGTGTTTCGCACCCACAGCAATAAGCTCAACGTCTTCATCGAAATACGCAATCTCATCGTTTTTTAGAGAATTCGCGTATTCTATGACGCGCTGATCCTGCCAGTGATCCCAATCGCGAACGGTCGAAAACGGCGGTTCGGGATCGCAGACATCCACTTTTTCGAAGAATCCTGTTTCTGTGAAACGAACCCTTAGTCCGCAGTCGCAGGAAAAAGTGTTTTTGCTGCTGTGCAGCGTTCCCGTTTTGCCGCACTTCGGGCAAAAATACAGCGCATGCTCCAGCCCTTTTGCGAGGTCTTTTCCCTTATAGCGGTAGGGCATCGTCAGCTGCCTGTCAAACGCGTCCTCCATGATATCTTCGCGAATCCGCTGATTGACTTCTTCCGGTGACATCGTTTTGAGCTGTTCCGGCGAGTACACGTTGACCACATAGCCGCGCATGTTCCCTTTTCGCGTAGACCTGCTCCAGCGCGGCGTGGTGAGATATCCGCCTTCAAAGCGGTAAGTCACGAGCGAGGCCCCCGTCGCTTTGGCCAGCTTTCCCGTCGCGGGAAAAATCGGCCCGGTTACGCCGTTATAGGAGCGGTTTCCCTCCGCAAAGAGACACACATTTGAGTTTTTCTTGATGGTGCGGATGATGTTCAGCGCGGCTGTCGCGTCCGTCATTCCTTTTACGCGCGCAATCGGCGCAAAGAGATAGACCAAAAGCCACGAAAGAAATCCTTTACGGAATACATGCTCACTGGATACAAAATACTTATGTTCCGAAATACTCAGCGCAAGCAGCGCGGGATCGAGATTTCCATTGTGGTTGGCTGTGAGGAGAAACGGCCCTTTACCGATGTTTGCTTTCTCCGGATGAAATCCGTAGATGCTCTTGAGCGCGCCGCTCAATGTCGCTTTAAAAAAGCGGCACACCCGTTTGTGCCGCATAATTGCCTGTTCCATGTCATCACCGCCTTATTGAATCTGTCCTCTTCATTATAGCGCGGGTGGTTTCGCTGTCGCAAGTAAAGTACGCCTGTATTCTATTTGATCAATTCGAAACGTCCGCTTCGTCCGTCTGATCCGGTGTTTGATTCGTAATTTCAGCGAGCTTGGGCGTATCCGAAAGCTGTGCATTGATCGAGCGAACGCGCGTTGTATCCATCTTCACAATCTCGCGGTCATAGGTCACAAACCCGTTCGTTTCCTGTTCCACATCCGAAAGCTGCGTATAGATCGCAGCGGAGAGCCCCTTCGCCTTTGCGGGAATCACCTCGCGCTGGTAGAGCTTTTCAAATGCGGAAACAAGCGACTCCGCGTTTTGGAACCGTTTGTAGCCAAACTCTTTTTGCGAAAAACTGTGCTCCGCTATGTGCTGGCTGTATCCGCCAAACTCGCTGAGCACGACCGCGCGACCAACATCATCTTTTATATAGCGATAGGGTTTGTAGTAAACGTGCAGGCTCTTCACATCTCCGCCCTTTTGATCGTGCCATCCGCTGGCGTGATCGATGGTGCGTGTGTCATCCAGCATGCGGATTTGTGCAACGGCTTGATTCGCGTCAAACTGTCCCCAGCCTTCGTTAAACGGCACCCACATGGCGACACAGGGGCTATTGTACAATAGCGACACGGTTTCGTTGAGCTCTCTCGTGTAGGCCTCCCTGCCGCGCACTTCTTCACGCGCAAAATAGGCGTAGTCGTTATCGCGATGCGCGTTTCCAAAGATAAGCGGTAGAGAAATCGCTCCCTTATCGTAGATGCCTCCGCCGTTGACCATATCCTGCCATACGAGCATGCCAAGCCTGTCGCAGTGATAATACCACCGCATCGGCTCAATCTTGATGTGTTTGCGAAGCGTATTGAATCCAAGCGATTTCATGAGCGTTATGTCGTATACCATCGCTTCATCGCTCGGCGCGGTATAAAGTCCGTCCGGCCAATATCCCTGATCCAGTACGCCGTTGTGGAAATAAGGCGCGTTGTTGAGAAACAGGCGCGGCGTACCCGACTCGTCCCGCTCCACCGAGAACTTTCTCATCGCGAAATAGCTCTCCACGTGGTCGCGCTCAAACGTCATCGAAAAATCATAGAGCTTCGGTTTTTCCGGGCTCCATGCAATAAAATCAGCCATCGGCAAAACCAGAGGCGTACCGCTGATAAACACGGTTTCACTCTCCAGCAGTTTTACAACTCCGCCACCACCGCAGTTGGTCCATACGGTGAGTTGAACCGCACTTTGGTCAAATAGCGGCTTGATCACCACGGTTTCAATGCGCCTCTTCGGCGCGCGCTCCAGCCAAACCGTCTGCCAAATTCCGCTTTGCGGGGTATACCAGATGCCGCCGGGTTTGCTGCTCTGTTTCCCGCGGGACCAGCAGGAGGCGTCCGTTTCGTCACGCACGCGAACGACCAGCTCGTTGGGAACCCCCGCAACAAGCGCGTCACTCAATACGACCGAAAACGGAAGATATCCCCCCGCGTGGTGCGCAAGCGTTATACCATTGAGCCGAACCTCCGCGAACTGATCCACCGCACCGAAATGCAGAATAAGATCCTCGGTGTTTGCGTCATATCCCTCGGGCGTTTCTATCGTTTTACGGTACCAAAGACACTCGCTTGGCTTCAGCGTTCGCCCGACGCCGGAGAGTTCGCTTTCCGGAGAAAACGGAACGAGGATTGTCCCGTCCAAGCGATCCGGAGGGGTTTGCTGCGTTACGCCGGTGATCGCATACTCCCATGTTCCGTTGAGAATCTCGCAATTATTTCTACGAAATTGCGGGCGCGGATACTCCGGCAATATGTTTGTCCGGTCAAGCGTCTTTCCCCATTTTGTCAGCATCGTTCGTTCCTCCGTGTCCCTGTTATAAGAATGCACTTTATATTATCTCATTTTTTAATCCAAGCGTACACTGGACTTATCGATATCGATCACGGCGTAGCAAGTACCCTCCAGCGCGTGAACGCGCTCGTTAACCGCGTTTCTTACCGCTTCATCCGTCATGGGGAAATCAAACGGCACCACAACGTCGAAAACAAGGTTTGTATGTGTCGTTCCCGGAACTACGCGAAAGTCGTGCAACGTCAGCCGTTCATCCAGGTCCCAAAGGATCGAAAGCGTCTCGGCACGCAGACGATTCGTCTCTTTATTGTTTGTCTCCACAGGATCCATGTGGATGACCGCCTCGCAGCCGCACTCCTTGCGCAGTTGCTTTTCGAGGTTGTCCACCGTGTCGTGCAGCAGTATCATGTTCCCGTCCGCGGGCACCTCCGCATGCAGTGATATCATCCTGCGACCCGGACCGTAATCGTGTACAACAAGGTCGTGCACACCGATCA
>CAYVAO010000003.1:12027-19064 GCA_964448895.1 uncultured Christensenella sp. | reverse complement strand
TCGAACAATTTTCGGAATGATGGCATAAATCTTTACTCTATAGGAATTTTGTGTATAATACAGTTAAATCTTTACAGGAGAAAAATCCTTGGACCCATCAAAACTTTACGTCGAATACTACGCCAAACTCCACGCCGAACGAGCCATGAAGCTTTGGCCCATGCGCTTTGCCAAAAACGAACGCCCGGACTTCATCACGAAACACGGCGAGATCGGCATGGAAGTCACCCGCGCGGCCATAGAAGAATGGGCGCAGCAGGAAGCGGACATGAACCGCACTTTCGGCGACGAAATGCCCGGCGAGGCGATTGAGCAAACCATTCTCGCGGACTGTGAGGACGACGCAATCGCCAGCGGCACGAAGGATGGGGAAGAGTTGCCGCTCTTCGAGCTCCCGCCGGACGTAAAGGAAATGCACATCGGCCGCGTAATGGAGCGCATCGGCGATAAAACCATCGCGCTCAAGGAATACCGCCTCTGCAAGGAAAACTGGCTCTACGTTTTCAGCGAAACAACCGGCATCGACCGAACCGACATGCTGCGCGTGCAGGCATACGTCGATGCACAGCAAGGGGAACTGCTCTTCGACAAGGTGCTCGTGAAGGTGGGCTGCCTGCTCTACGTGCTCTGCCGCGGAGAGGAACTGACCTCGATTGAACTCGGCGGACGAACACTCTATCGTCTGCATCGGCACGCTAGACGGCTTTCGCTTCGGCATCTTTTGTAAAGAAAACTGCAAACAAACGAACAATCGCCGCGTTATAATCGAATAACGCGGCGTTTTACGTGCAGAAACATTATCTCATCGATACGCTCATCATAAGAAAGAAGGATACGTACTTGAACACTTTATCGTTTCGTGTTAAATTAATTAAAGTAAAGTATTTTCTAACACAATCAATTATGACAAGAAAGGTTACGAATCATGCTGATTCTTCAGATGGCAATCTATTGCTATGCCTTACTTGTCCTGCTGTTTCTTTTGGTTGACAGCAAGAACAGACGCGGCTCGTATTCAAAAACAACCGATCTGTTTCGAAAGGTTGTTTGCGTTACAATACTAATGATCGTAGTGGAAGCGATTACGCTTGCGGTTGACCGTCTGCCGGGCAAAGCGATGCACTGGGCGGGCATCCTCTCAAACGCACTGCTGTTTGCGATTATACTAATACCGCTCAGTTACTGGCTGAGCTATCTGGACGAGTGCATTCTAACGGATGAGCGCGAGAAAAAGAGAAAACGAATCGTATATTTCGCATTTAACCTGGTAACGGTGGCCATAGTCGCTATCAACTTCTATAATGGCGTTTTGTTTACGGTCGACGCAGACAATGTGTATTCGCGCGGCCCGGCGGTACTTTGGGTGACGGCGCTGAACGCCGTGCTGTATATCGGCTATTTACCGTCCCTTTGGAAATATCGAAAGTTCATCAACGGCCGAATCTACGAACTGATTCTGGCGCTCGGAGGGCTACCGTTCCTCGGGGCGGCGGTGCAGCTGGCTTTTTATGGAACGCCGATGATCTGGCCGATGATGGCGCTCGTCGCGCTCGCCGCGCATTTTCTCGTCGAGAAAGAAGAGATTCGCCGCGACAGCCTGACCGGATTGCTTTCGAGAATGCAGATGGAAGTGCGCGCGCAGTTTCTCATTGATCGCCGCAAGCCGTTTTCATTAATTCTGTTGGATATCGACCGGTTCAAGTCGATCAACGACACATATGGTCATGAC
Organism: uncultured Christensenella sp.; assembly: GCA_964448895.1. GTDB lineage: Bacteria > Bacillota > Clostridia > Christensenellales > CAG-138 > UBA7703. The sequence goes on along the minus strand of CAYVAO010000003.1, from coordinate 17,335 downwards.
GAGGGCGACCGCGCGCTTTGCGTGATCGCGAACCTACTGCACAAATCGATCAAGCAGATCGACAGCGCATACCGCTATGCGGGGGATGAGTTTGTATTGATTATCGAGTCCGATCATCCGGAAGCGGCGGACTGCGTTACGGAACGGTTGAAAACAAACCTTGAGAAGTACAATCATGCCAGCCGGCAACCGTATGTTTTGTCTTTTTCCAGCGGAACTGTATTCTACGACGCGAACGCAACCGATAGCGTCATTGGTCTCTTCTCCGAGGCGGATCGCCTCATGTATGCGAACAAAAAGCTGCATTATGGAGAAGCGACAACCGAATAAGAAAATCAATTATCCGAGACAATCACACTCGATTCGCTTCAGCTCGTTCAATCAATTCGGCGCAAAGTTGCTGCCAGACTTCGTGCGCGTCGGACAGTGTATTTGGTTTGCTGCTCATTTCAACTACCCGCAGCAAGCGTTCTTCGCAATCGCGCGGTTTGATTCGAAACGAAGCAATCCTTTCCAGCGAACGTTTCCGGCTGGGGAAGTAGACGCGATTCAGCGCAAAGAGCGCCTGCAGAAACGAATCCAGCGCAAGATCCAGCGTCGAGTGAAAAAACAACACGTCCCCGCGCCGAATTGCGCGCTGAAAGTCCTCCTCGTCATCCAGATTTGGCAGCATGGCGTTCAGCATCGCGTTTTGCAGCGAATCGGGATATTGCTCGCAAACCTGCTTGAGATTCGCGAGAAACGCGTATGGGTCGTAGAGCGGGTGCATGCCAAGAATCGAGGCGCAGCGCCCGGTTGGATAAAAATAGTTCGCTTCGCGCTCAATTCGCTCGCCGCGCAGGATGGAGTGAACGGAATCGACGAACGCATCCTTCGTGAAGAACATCGGGTATACTTCCTGCGCATCAAGGAGCAGAGAATCGACCAGCCCCCAGTGCGGATGCTCCGTTTCACCGAATTTGGCGACGGAACAACCGCCCGAAAGAGATTGATAAAGAGCCGTCCGTTCTTCGCGCGTTGGCAATCGATCGCAGAAGACAAACAGGTCGATGTCGCTGACGCCGTCCGTTGGCAGCGCGGCGCCGCCGGTCTTTCCGATGGCGCAGACGCAGTCGAGGAGGGAGAGCGCACCGACCAGCGACTGAAACGAGGATTCGAGTGTTTTCATAAACAGCTCCTTTTGCATGAAGGGTCTTAATCAAGGATAGTATAACAAAAAACGCCCGAACATCGGACGTTTTTGTTTCTGGTGGAGCTTACCGGATTCGAACCGGTGATCTCTACACTGCCAGTGTAGCGCGATAGCCAACTTCGCTAAAGCCCCGAGACGCAAGTGCTATTATAGAGGAAAGCCGGAAATTTGTAAAGACAAAATTTCGCGATTGTGGCAATGTTTTTTCCGGTTGTTTTGTCAAGCAAGTGCATGATTTTCGGAATATCTGGCGAGTCTCTGCCTGTTTTTTCTCTGCACTACGCCCGAATGATATGAAGCAAAATTACACAATAGCGCAAGAAATGCCGAAAAGTATGAACTTTTTGCGGCTTTCATGCATGGTAAAGGCGGGCTATGCTATAATATCCACGACTTTAGATAAGGTGAAACAATTGATGGCAAAAAGCAATCCGTTCTTTCGTCTGGAATCGCAGAACGATACGTCACGAAATAAAACACAACAGGAAGAGAATCAGCCGCTCTTTACGGAGCGGAAGAAGCCGCATTCCTTTTTACTCGGCGTTGTGTTTACTTCGCTGAAAATGACGGTGCTGGCGTTTATCGTCGTCGGCTTTATCGGCATGGGACTTTTGCTTGGCGTGGTTAAGGCATATGTGGAGACAACGCCTTCGCTGGATGTCGCGCAGCTGACGATTTCGGATTATACCAGTTATCTATACGACATGAACGGAAATCTAATCAGTTCGATTGCGGATGTTGAATACCGCGATTGGGCTGATATCGAAACGATTCCCGACATGTTGAAAAACGCATTTATCGCGGTAGAGGACGTTCGTTTTTACAAACACAGCGGCGTGGACTTCAAGCGTCTGTTTTCCGCAGCGCTGGAAATCTTAGGCAATAGCAATTCCTCCGGCGGAAGCACGATTACCCAACAGTTGATCAAGAACAAAGTGCTTGGCTCTCAGCGAAACTACAAGCGCAAGATTCAGGAAGCATACCTCGCGCTGGAGCTGGAGACCATCGTAGATAAAGACACGATTCTGGAAGCGTATCTCAACGACGTAGACCTTGGCGAAAGCAACTACGGCGTCAAGAGCGGAGCAAAGGACTATTTCGGCAAAGAGCTATCCGAGCTGACCGTTCGCGAGTGCGCTATGCTTGCAGGCCTGACGCAGGCACCGTATCGCTACGATCCGCGCAAAAACATGTATCAGCGTGATAAGATGGAGGTTACCGACGAGCGCACGAATCAGGTGCTCTCGCGCATGTATCAAGCCGGATTTATTACGAAGGAGCAATATAACAATGCGCTGACCGAACAGGTGAACATCATCGAAGTCAGCCAACAAAAACAGATGTATGATATGGCGTATTTTGTAGAGTATGCCATCAGCGACGTCGTCACCCATCTGCTGGACAAGCGCGGGCTGAGCAACACAACCGCGAATCGCAACGCTGTAGAAAACGAACTGCCCACCAGCGGATATCATATCTACACCACGGTTGATCCTACGATTCAAAAGACCGTTCAGGATACGATCAGCACTTGGGAAAACTATCCGACGCTGGCAGATACGTCGAAGTCTTTGATGGTCGAGACCAAAGAGGATGGAACCGTAATCGAGACCGTTGAACCGCAAGCTGCGGCCGTGGTGATGGACTACCATACCGGCGAACTGCGGGCGATTATTGGCGGGCGAAACGAACCGACCGTCCGAAAGGGACTCAACCGCGCTTCCCAAAGCTATACCGAGGTGGGTTCTTCCATCAAGCCGCTCGCGGTCTATGGTCCGGCGCTTGACCTCGGCTATTCACCCGGCAGCATTACCTATAACATGGACGGCCCGATCAATGGCTGGACAACCGAAAAGGGATATCCTTCCGGCGGATTGGACTCGCGCTATGGTCCTGTTACGTTCCGCCGCGCGATCGTGAGCTCGCTCAACGTGCCCGCGGCACATATTCTCATGGACGACGTAACGCCCGCTATTGCCGCGCAGTACCTCTATGAACTTGGAGCCACGGAGAATAAGATCAATGTCGATGGTGCCGGCCTTGCGCTCGGTACCTCCGGCTTGACACCGATTCAAATGGCTGCGGCTTACGCCACCATCGCAAACGAAGGCGTTTATCAAGAGCCGTTGTCGTTTACCAAGGTGCTGGACGCGGAAGGGAATGTGATTCTCGACGCGGATCAAGTGCGGGACACGCACCGCGTGTTCCAATCTAGCACTGCTTGGATGCTCGTGGATATGATGACCGACGCGGTAAAAACCGGAACAGGCACCAAGGCGAAGATAACCGACATGACCGTCGCGGGTAAAACAGGCACCAACTCCGACTATGCGAGCGTTTATTTTGCAGGTATGACGCCTTACTATGTCTCTACGCTCTGGATCGGACACGATTATCCGGTCAACAAGCTCAAGAAAGGTTCTTCCGGCGGAAACGAAGCGGCCCCCCTTTGGCAGGCGTATATGTCCAAGATTCACGAAGGACTTGAGGATAAAGCGATCATCGAGGACGATCCGACTTCGCTTGGCCTCGTCAAGCGCACGGTCTGCTCGGTCTCCGGATTACTGGCGACCGACGCTTGCAAGAACGATGAAGAGCACAAGCCGGTAACAGAATGGTTCCTTGCCGACAAAGCGCCGACGGAGTACTGCGACATGCATGTGACTTTAAACATCTGCTCGGCTGAGAACGCGCTTGCAACCGAATTCTGCCCGGAAGACTCCGTACAACAGGTCAGCTACATCCTGATCAAGCCCGATAATCCGCTGTACCAGTTTGACGATGAATATCTCTTAAAGGCGCTGCCGACCGCGGTGCGGACGGAACTGTCGACAGACGAATTCATCGCAAGCATGAAGACCTGCACCGTTCATGCGGATGGGTCGCTTTCGATCTTTGCGCTCAAGACGCAATCGCAAGACTTGATTCAGCAGGTGACGGATTATCTCAACGGAGCTGCGAATATCCCCCAGGAGATGAGCGATCCGATCAAGGATGACATTGCGAATCTTCAGGTTGCGCTCAGCGGCTATCAATACTCGGAGATCGAACCGCTGTATCAAAAACTAAACACAGATTTCCTTGCGCTGCAGAATTATATGGCGCAGCAGACGCAGAATAACAACGGAGGTTAACGCCGTGACGATGCAGGGAGAAACAACGGGGAAATGCGCGCTGGAAGAAGCGTATACGCAGGAGCGTGCGCGTTTATTTAGCCTTGCAAGCAAAGATGAACCGCAGGGTGAGTATCGCAAGCCCGTGTTTGGCGAGGGTGCGCGAGGCAGTAAAATTCTGCTCATCGGTGAAGCACCTGGCGCGGAAGAGGCGAAGCTGGGGCATCCGTTTGTCGGCAAAGCAGGCAAACAGCTCGACGCGCTGTTTTGTAAGTTTGGCGTCATGCGGGAAGATACGTTTGTCACAAATGTGGTAAAGTACCGTCCGGTTGTGCGCTCCGAAAAGAGCACGAGAAACAGAACACCGCTACCCGCAGAAGTGAAAGCGTCGCTGCCCTTGCTGCAAACCGAGATACTGCATCTCTCTCCTGAATTGATACTAACGCTCGGCAACACGCCGCTCAAAGCGCTCTATGCGCTTGCGGGGCAAAAACCACCGACCATTGGCACGGCCCATGGCAAAATGCAGCAAATCGCGATTGAGGGCAAGTTGTTTTCCGTGATTGCGCTCTATCATCCCGCCAGCGGGATCTATAACCGGACACTGGTCGAGGTGATGGAGCAGGATGCGGCATTTGTCGGCGAAATCGTGCGATCGATCTAAAATGAGGCAAAGCAGAAAAACCACCGGACTATGCGGCTTAGACGCAGATGTGTTATACTAAATCAAATAGTTTCAAATAAATCTGAGAAATAAGATACAAGGAGCTAACTATGGCGCAGAAAGTTTTAATAGCAGACGACGATCAAGTCGTTCACGAGGCGCTTGGCATTTATCTCAAGGCGGAAGGATTTGAGGTCGTCGATGCATTTGACGGCGTATCCGCGCTCGAAAGCATCACGCCGGAGGTTGTACTCTGCGTTCTGGATATCATGATGCCGAAAATGAGCGGCAATGAAGTATGCCTCGAGATTCGTAAAACCTAGCAATTACCGATCCTCA
>CAYVAO010000003.1:0-12017 GCA_964448895.1 uncultured Christensenella sp. | reverse complement strand
GGAAACCCTTCAGCCCGCGCGAAGTCGGCGCCCGCCTCAAGGCGGTGCTCCGCCGCGCGAGCGAGCAGCCGAAGAGCGATTCCAGCGTGATCACCTACAACGGTCTTACCATCGATTTAAAGAGCTACACGGTGACTCTTCGCAACCAACCCGTGATCTGCACGCCGAAAGAAATTGAGATTCTTCACATGCTTGCGTCCAACCCGGGGCAGGTATTTACGCGTGAACAACTCTTGTCCCGCGTTTGGGGTTATGATTTCGCGGGTGAAACCAGAACGGTGGATACGCACATCAAGCGCATCCGCGCGAAGCTGGACTCGACCGGCCTTGGCTGGAGCATTAAGACCATCTACGGCGTCGGCTATAAGTTCGAGACCGAGTAACGCCGTTTCTTTGACATGCGTAGCGTCTTTTACTGGCGAATTTTAATCGTATCGATCATTGCATTGCTGCTGGCAAACATTATTTTGCTGGCGGCTTATACGTATGTCGGGAAAAACACCTATATCTCCATCGAGATGGCAAACCTCGAACCGGAAGCAGAGGTCACCCGCCAGATCTACGAAGAGTACAAGAACGGGAACATGGAGGAGGCTGCTTTTCAGCGACTGATTGAAAAGCAAACGCTCTCCAGCGAATCCGCAATTCTGATTTCCGACGCGCTGGGCAAAATTCTTATCGTACGCAACATTGGCAGCACGGTAGAGATGCAGGACTTCGGCGAATATTACCGCGCTGAGATGCAAAACGTGCTCCGTGGTCAGACGGTTGAAAACAGCGACCTAAAGCTGCTCAATGGCGAAACCGCAGTCTCGGTCGGCATTCCCGTTCGTGACACAAACGGAGACGTCTCCGGCGGTATTCTTGTCATCAAACAGATTCAGCGCATTCAGAGCGCGTTTAATCAGCTCAATAACGTTCTTACCGGTACGATCTTGATCATCATGCCTGTGGTCATGCTGCTCGTTGCCATCAGCACCAGCAGGCTGAGCCGGCCGCTCCACGATATGAGCAACGCTGCAATCGAAATGTCCAAAGGCCACTTTGATGTTCGCGCAAACGAGCGGGCATCCGGCGAAATAGGCATCCTCGCGCGCGCGCTCAACACACTTTGCGACAATCTGGCGCAGACAATCTACCAATTGCAAAGCGAAAAACGACAGCTCAATCAACTGCTGTCCAGCTTTACGGACGGTGTCGCCGCGATCGACAACATCGGGTGCCTCACGCACTATAATCCCGCGCTGATGAAGATGTTTGGCGCGGTTGAGGTTAAGGTGCCGATGGATTTGGTGCCGGATGAGTCGATTTGGGAGCTATTCCGAACGGTATACGATACCCGCGAACCCGCGAGTATGCATTATACACTGCCAAACGAGCGTGCGCTCTGGATCACGATCGTACCCGTGACGGACGAAGCGGACGAATGCATCGGTGTGGTCGGACTCTTCAAAGACGTGACCGATTTGGAACGGTTGGAGAAGACGCGCCGCGATTACGTCGCCAACGTCAGCCATGAACTCAGAACCCCGCTCACTGCCGTTCGGGGGTTGTTGGAGCCGCTCAGCGACGGTATGATTACGGATGAAGAAACGCGCCAGCGGTATTATCGCATCATGCTGCGCGAAGTTGTGCGCCTTTCCCGCCTCATCACGGACATGCTGGAGCTTTCGCGTCTGCAATCCGGTACGGAGCATATGGAACTGCATGCGGTCAACTTGACAGAGCTATTACAGGATACAAGGCAAAATTATCTCAACGAGGCTTCGCAGCGCGGCATCAATCTCAAGCTGGATCTGGACGAGATACCGTTTGCGATGACGGATGAAGACCGCGTGGAGCAGCTTCTTGTTATTCTGATCGACAATGCGATGCACTACACGCCGGAAGGCGGCAGCATTACCATCGGCGCTACTCCGACGACCGGCGATCGCATTCTGGTCACGGTCGCCGATACCGGCTGCGGCATCGCGCCGGATGATCTACCGCATGTGTTCGAGCGCTTCTTTAAGACAGATCGTTCGCGGAAACAGGGCGGAACCGGGCTTGGGCTCTCGATTGCAAAGCAGATTATCGATAAACTTGGCGAAAGCATCTATGTTGAAAGCAATCCCGGCCAGGGAACCAGTTTCCACTTTACACTGAAGAACTATATCAGCAACGCAATCGCGCTTGGTCCGGTTGGCGCGGACATCGTTATTCCAGAGGAAACATCCACGGCTTACAAGCAAGTGGAGCGTGACTCGCAGGATGCGCCATACGAAGTTTTACCAAAGAAACAGCACGAAAAGAAGAGCGTAAAGAGCAACAAGTATATCAAGCACCAAAACGATAAAAAACGTTAAGCATCAAACGGCGCGGCTCATACGCGCCGTTTTCGTATCAACAAACGGTTATGAAGAAAGTTCGACCAAAAACATCAAATAAGCGCCGATCTTGTACGAATCGTGTACAATTTCGACATCCTGTCGGGATGTGTTGAATTGTGGCAGAGCGCATACTATAATCAGATCAAAAGGGGGCAGGAACATGCAGAAGAGCGCACATATCTTAATCTGTGACGATCAGCCGATCATTCACGAATCTCTTGGTGTTTACCTGGAGAGCGAAGGGTTTACGCATGCCTCGGCATATAATGGCGTACAAGCCGTCAAAATGGCGGAAACCGAGGCGCCCGATTTGATTTTGATGGACTTGATGATGCCGGAGAAAAACGGCATGGATGCTTGCCGTGAGATTCGGCAGAAGAGCTCTGTTCCGATCATCATGCTCACCGCAAAGGGCGAAGAGATCGACCGCGTCGTTGGGCTGGAGATTGGCGCGGATGATTATATCGTGAAGCCGTTTTCCGCGCGTGAGCTGATCGCTCGTATCAAGGCTGTGCTTCGTCGCATCTCTGCCGAGCCGGAGACCGAGGGTAAGACAATCCGGCTGGAAGACCTGGAGATCAGCCTCAATAACTATGAAGTAAAGATCAAAGGAAAACCGGTTGATTTTACCCCCAAAGAAGTCGAGATTCTGTATCTTCTGGCGTCGCATCCCAACCGTGTGTTTGACAGAGAGCAGATTTTGTCCAAAATATGGGGTTACGATTACTTTGGCGATACCCGCGCGGTAGACACGCAGATTAAGCGGATTCGGCAGAAGATTCCCGATGAAGGGCTGGGTTGGGGCATTCGCACCGTCTATGGCGTCGGCTATAAATTTGGCGCGAGTGACTCTTAACGAAAGCGAAACATTCGAACAATACGACCTGATGGCGCGGCTTGGGTCCGCGCCTTTTTAACACATGAAGCTTTTGAAACGGCGGCACGATAAATCGACCGCAGCAAATGAGAAAAACGGCTCAATCTTTGAGAAATTTCTCTTTTACCTGGTGTTCGGGTGTGTTCTCACATCCGTCATCGCGGTATTGGTTTATCTTTTCGCGGGCGCGAGCGTGCATGCGCGGAGAATCGCGGAAGAGATGCTGCCAAGAGCGGAATCGATGTCACGGTTGGCAACGCGTCTGCAATCCGGACAGATTTCGTATGATTCCTTTTTGGATTTTTCAATCAAGGAACAACAGGGTACTCGCGTCTATATCTTCGATGAAAACGCGAATTTAATCGCATATACGTCGGAAAGCGGCAAGATCGATCCGAATATCAGCCAGTCGATTCTCGATTACGGCGAAAAAGTGGTCAGCAGCGGAGAAGAGCTTACCTCGACAAAATGGAGATCAGCCGATGGTGTTGTCGTCGGTGTTCCGATCAAAGATAACATCCAGCGGGTAACGGGCGCAGTTTTGATGGCCCGACCATCGATGGAAGTGTACAGCTCGCTGATGAGCTTTGTGCGCGCGCTGATGCTGAGTTCTCTGGTTGCGTCCGTGTTCATGGTCATTCCCGCGTATTTTATTTCGAGGCGTATGGCAAGACCGATTCATACCATGACGCAAGCTTCCGCCGCGATGGCAAGCGGGAATTTTTCGGTGCGCGCGGATGAAAGCAGAGACGACGAGATCGGGCAACTCGGCGCTGCGCTAAATCATCTCTCTACACAACTGCAAAGCAATATCAGCAACCTGATACTCGCGCGAAACCGGCTGCACGTAATATTGGACGGCTTGCGCGAAGGGGTAGTCGCGCTGGAAGCGGATCACACGCTGATTTATAAAAATCAGGCTGCCTGCCAGCTCCTCGGCGCTTGTGAAGAAGAAGACATGATGCAGACGCTTGCGCCAGTGATGCTGCTCTGTGACGAAGTGCGACAAAGCGGAGAAGCGAAGAGCCTGACGCTGAACATTGGCGAAAGAACGTTATTACTCGTTGTATCGCTTTCACAGGAAACAAGCGAGCTTGCTCCCGGCACGGTTATCGTGGCGCAGGACGTAACAGAAGCAGAGCGCCTGGAGCAGACACGGAAGGACTACGTCGCTAACGTTAGCCACGAACTCCGGACACCGATCGCCTCGATTCGAAGCCTTGCGGAGGCGCTCAACGACGGACTCGTGAAAAAGGAAGACGACCGTTCCCGTTATTACGGCTATATCCTGCGTGAATCGATGCGCTTAAGCCGGTTGATCAACGATTTATTAGAGCTTTCTCGGTTGCAATCCGGCGCGATCGCGTTGGAGAAAGCCAATTTTCATCTGGATGGCGTCATCAGCGAAGTTGTCGAGCAAACGAGCCTCGTCGCTTCGTATAGCGGAATTCGTGTGATGGAACACTGGAACTGTGAAAAGCCGGTGCTCGTGCACTCCAACAGCGACCGCATCGAGCAGGTGCTGATTGCTTTGGTCGACAACGCGATCAAGTTTGCCTCCGACGATGGCGTGATTATTTTGGATGTGAAAAAGTCGGAGGACAACAGCCGCGCGATCGTATCCGTCATGAACACGGGGCATATCCCGGAGCAGCATCTGCCGCATCTGTTTGAGCGGTTTTACAAGGCGGATATGTCGCATACCGACGGCGGAACCGGGCTTGGGCTCGCGATTGTCCATGAGATTTTATCGCATCTAGGCGAAGCGATTGAGGCGCAAAACGAAGGCGAGTACGCCGTGTTCCGCTTTACGGTTACATTGTCCGAACAAGTATGAACAAACAAAAAACGAGTTGAAAACAAGCGGTGATTACGAGAAGAAACAATGCGCGCAACATTGTTTCTTCTCTTTTTTCGTGGTATATTTGGTTGAGCGCAGAAGCGCATTTTGTTTCGTGCGCAAAAGAATGCTAAAGCTACACACTAACGGAGGGAATCCCTGATGGAACGCAACGTATACGATGTATTGGAAGAACGCGGGTTTTTAAAGCAGTGCTCGCATCCCGAAGAGCTGCGAGAGCTGCTCGGCAAACAGAAGGTCACCTTCTATATCGGTTTTGACCCGACGGCGGACAGCCTCCACATCGGCCATTACGTGCAGCTCATGTCGATGGCACATATGCAGCGTGCGGGCCATAAGCCCATCGCGCTTCTTGGCAACGGCACGGCTTTTATCGGCGATCCTTCCGGTAAGACGGATATGCGTACGCTGATGAGCCGCGAGCAGCTTTCGCACAACGCAGCCTGTTTTCAAAAACAGATGTCGCGCCTGTTGGACTTTTCGGAAGGCGGCGCGCAGATCGTCTACAACGGAGACTGGCTCTACCCGCTGAATTTCCTTGACTTCATGCGCGACATCGGCGTCTATTTCTCCGTCAACCGTATGCTCGCCGCGGATTGCTACAAAAACCGTCTTGAGCGCGGACTCACCTTCTTTGAGATGGGTTATATGCTCATGCAGGGCTATGATTTCCTGGAGCTGAACCGCCGCCACAACTGCGTCCTGCAGATGGGCGGAGACGATCAATGGAGCAACATTCTCGGCGGAGCGGATCTCATCCGACGCAAAGAGCAAAAGCCGGCGTTTGCGCTCACTACGGCGCTTCTAACCACGAGCGACGGGAAAAAGATGGGCAAGACCGAAAAAGGCGCAGTCTGGCTCGACAAAGAGAAATGCAGCGTGTTCGACTTCTACCAATACTGGCGCAATGTTGGCGACGAGGACGTGAAGATGTGCCTCTCGCTTCTGACATTCCTTCCGATGGAAGAGGTTAATCGCTTGGGTTCACTGCCGGGTGAGCAGATCAACGAAGCAAAGCGTGTGCTTGCTTACACGCTCACCGCGCAGGTGCATGGCGAGGAAGAAGCGAAGATTGCGCAGACGGCAGCCGAGAGCCTGTTTGCTGGCGGTAGCGACCTAAGCAATATTCCTTCCTGCGAGCTTACGCAAGCGATGATTGAGGAAAGCGGTCTACGCATTCCGGATTTGATGGTGCTCAGCAAGCTCGCAAGCAGCAAGAGCGACGCGCGCAGACTGATTGAAGGCGGCGGCGTGTTTGTTGGAGACGACAAGGTAGCCTCTCCCGCTGTAACGCTCACAATGGAGCAGATCGAAGGCGAGGGAATCATCCTTCGGAAGGGGAAGAAGAGCTATTGCCGGATTCGCAAGGCTTAAAGGCGTATCAAACGATACAGCATGCCGCAGAGAGCGAGATTGTGATCAGCAAGTCCCGCTTTCTCGGTTTCTGTATTCCTGTTTCGAGCGAGGCGGAGGCGCAGGAAGCACTCTCGCAAATTCGAAAGAAACACTATGACGCGCGGCATTGCTGTTATGCTTTTCGCTTGCAAGAAGGCGGCGTCGCGCGTTCCTCGGACGACGGGGAACCATTCGGCACTGCGGGCGCGCCGATTCTTGCGGTGCTCACCGGCGCACGGGTGGAAAACGTGCTCTGCGCGGTGGTGCGGTACTTCGGCGGGGTTTTGCTTGGAACGGGAGGCCTTGTTCGCGCCTACGGCAAAGCCGCAAGTGAAGCGCTGCAAGCTGCCGGAATCGTCTCGATCTTAGTTTGCGAAAAGATTTCGATTACGGTTACCTACACCGCCTACCAACTCATCGAACCGATGATTCGGCAAAAAGGGTATCCGTGCGAGGCGGAGTTTACCGATCAAGTTATGTTAAAGCTGACGTTGCCCGCCGAGGAGGCGGAGACGTTTATCGAAAGCCTCGTGAATCGTACCGACGGAACGGCGAAGATTGCGCGCCGTGGTCAATCACTTGAGGCTTATCAGCACAAAACAACTGGCTGAGAGCAACAGAAAACACAGAAGCCTGAGAGAAAGGAGAACGGGAATGCGGCAAAAAAAGCTTTTTCGCACTTGGATCAAAAAAATACTTGGTGCGGCTTTTGCGCTCATTTGCGTTTTCTCTTTTCTTCCGACGGCGCACGCGGAAGAGGCAAGGATTACCATCACCGCAAACCCTTCGGAGTTGGTGGACGGCGGTAACGTGACGTTTACCTTTGAGATCGCCAACTATAACGCGGATTATCCGATGACGGACGTCGCAATCACCTATAACGGAACGGTGTATGATGTGCTCCATGGCGCGCAAATCGCGCCGAGCGGGAGCGCGCGGGATATTACGCTGGACCTGAATGTCGCACAGAGCCAACTCGGCAAGCCGATCACGTTTCTTGTGACGTGGAACCGAAACGGCGAGCCGATGAGCCAGGAGACGCAATACACAATCGCGCAGGCCGAAAATCCCGTGATCGAGGTGACGCGGACGGCGGACAAGACTAACGCAAAGCCCGGCGAAAAGGTGACCATCACCTATACGATCAAGAACACGACGAAGTTCGACATGACGGATATTACGCTGATCGACGAAAATGTCAGCGATAGCGCGATCTTTCAGAACGAAACCCTCCGCGCCAGCAGGACAACCTCCTACGATTATTCCTATACTATGGGCGATGAAAGCGTCATCAGCGCACCGGTCGTTACCTATACCGTCAATGGCAAGGCAAAATCGTTTTCCTCGCTGGATCCGCTGCAACTCACCATGGTGCTCATTCAGCTCGATATGAAGATTCAGGCGGGAACGCCGACGTCGAGCGGAGTTACATTCACAATCGATGTTACGAACTCTGGCACGCAGTCCATCAGCAATATTTCGATTGCAGACGAGCGAGAAAATCTTGTGAACGAGACGCCGTTTCAGCTTGATCCCGGTGAACATATGAGCTTTTCCTTTGTCGTCGTGCCGCTGATGACGGAGCCGCTGAGAAACGTTCAGTTCCATCTGACGGGCGTCGATCCGTTCTCAAACGCGTACGAACTCAGCCCGACGGATGTCTACGAAGTCTATCCGTATGTGGATGCGTCTCAGATCAACGTTACCGTTCGCGCGGATACGATTACGCCGTGGTCACAGGAAAACGGCAAGGTCAGCGCGCATATCGTGATCACAAACCACAGCTCTGTCGAGCTGACCAATATCACAATCACGGAATCGATCCTTGGCGTGGTAAAGAATTACGATATTCTGCCTGCGGGAGAGACGACGTTTGACCAGGAGTTTCAGCTTGGTTCGCCGCGAAACCTCAATTTCACGGTAAAGGGATACGACCCGACCGGAACAAACCGCGTGCTGGCGAACTGCGTGATGCCGATTGCATACGGTACCGAGTCTACGCCGGAAGTGACCGCAACGCCGACTCAGACCGGCGGTTCCAGCTTTACGATATTTGGAGGGATCAGCAACGGTATTGTGAAGGTGCTGATCGGCCTCGGCGTATTGATGGTTCTCGCTTTCGGAATTTTGATCGCGCTGAGCGTAATGGAACGCTCGCGAACGTCTAGACGGGCGTTTGACCCGGATGATGATGACGACGACTATTTCGAAGAACCGCCGATGCGCTATTCGAGTCAACCCGCGTATCATGACGCACCGGATCCGGAAGAGATCAGCTACACCAAGCGAATGTTTGCCGTCAAGGACGAAGAGCCGTTTATTCCGAAACAGGAGCCGATTCGTCTGCCAGCGGCGGTGGTCAAGCCCTCGGAGCAACCGCGCGTTGTCTTTGCGCCGCAAGCGCAAAATAATGAACCGGCGATCTCGCACCAACCGGAACAGACGAGTTTCCGTCGCGCGGAAGCGCCGCAGCCGCTTCAGCCGGACGTGCAGCAAGCGCCGCAGCAACAACCGGAATTAACGCTTGCGGATCAACTCGCGCAGCGCTTGGTGGAAACGGCGCGTACGCGATACGGCGAAGCGCAGAGCGCCGCTGCATACCGACCCGCGAGCAATGCGGTGAAGCCCTATGAGCCGCAACATACTCCGGTTCAAGCTTCCGTGCAAACGCCCGCAAAGAGTTCTACGCAAGCTACGGTACCGCGCGTGTTTGATTATAAGAAACAGGCGAAGGTGCAGCCGGTAAAAAAACAGGCCATTACGCATATTCATAAGAGCGCGTTTACCGATCTAGACGACGAGGAGTAACACCACCGTGTTTCAGGGATTAAACGAAGACACCTATCAGTTCTTCTGGGAGATTGCTTTTAACAATGAGCAATCTTTCTACGAAGCAAACAAAGAACGCTATCGAAAGAACGTTTATGAGCCGCTCAAAGAGCTCGCGATTGCGCTTACCCCGATTGCGCAGGAGATCGACGGTGCGTTTAATATTCGCCCTTCGTCCGTCGTTTCGCGCATTCGAAGGGACACGCGGTATTCGAAAGACAAGACGATGTTTCGCGATCACGCGTGGCTCGGCTTCCGCAGGCCCGGCGGCATGCTCAGCGAAAGCCTGGTTGTCTACGCGGAGTTTGAGCGCGAAGGATACGGCTACGGAATGGGCATGTACGGCTCGAATCCGGCGTTGATGCGTGAAATTCGCCCGCGTATTCTCGCAAAACCGCAAAAGTTTTTATCTCTGGTCAACGATCCCGCGTTTACCGCGCGGTTTGAGGTGATGGGTGATTCCTTTAAACGGCCGAAGTTTACGGACGCGCCGGAGGGCGTGTTACCGTACTTGAATCGCAAAGGATTGTCCTTCTGTTTCTCCTCTCCAAATCTCAAGAAGACGCTTTCGCCGGAGATTGCGGATGAGATTGTTGAGGGGTTTACGATGCTCAAACCCGTCTATCGATTACTGATGGGCTTGGACGAGGAAAAATAGAACCCGTATTGGTTTTCAAAATCAGGAGGAAAGGAATTTTTTCATATGGAAATGTTTATCGATCAAAAGCCGGACAAAAAACACACCTATTCTGGCATCATGGTGGTGCTCGTGCTCCTGTTCGTGCTTGGCCTCGTGCTGACGCTTTCATCCGCCAGCATTGGACAATCCACCGCCAGCGCGGAGCTTATGAAAAACGGTGGAACCATGGACACTTCGATGTACCAGTACATCATGACCAGCACTGCGGAGAGTTATCGTCTCGTAGGCGCGATTCTCTCAATCATCTCCGGCGTTGGCGCGCTGATGGCCGGTTTTGCCGACTACAAGCAAAGAAAAGTGTAATTCGATAGAGACAACGACTGCCGTCGACGAAGACGGCAGTTTTTTATAACGGGAGAGCAAAATGAAGATTCGAAATATGACGATTGAAGATTACGAGGCATTGTACCGGCTCTGGCTCAACACGCAGGGAATGGGCTTGAACACAACGGATGATTCGCGCGCCGGAATTGAGACATATCTGCGCCGAAATCCGAAAACTTGTTTTGTCGCGGACGAAGCGGGTGAACTCATCGGCGCTATTTTGGCAGGTCACGACGGGCGCAGAGGATATATTTATCATCTGACGGTTTCCGAAAAACACAGAGGAAAGAAGATCGGCTCAGCGTTGGTAGAAGAAGCGATGACCGCGTTGGAACGAGAGGACATCCACAAGGTCGCATTGGTCGTTTTCAATCGCAACGAAGGCGGAAATACGTTTTGGGAGAAGCTCGGTTTCCAGATACGAGAAGATCTAATCTACCGCAACAAGAACATTACTGAGCTTATTCGAATCGACACCTGATTTACAAACTCTGAAATTTCGAAAAAAACACCGTTCCTTTCCGCTCACGAGATGCGCGGAGAGAAACGGTGCTTGTTTTTGTTTTTTATTTTACGCTGTAGATCGTTACTGTTGCGTTTTGATAAAACACATCAAAGTGCGCAGCGAAATAGTCCAGATCGACCACATAATTTGCGAGCTCGCTGGAACCAATGAACACATAATCGATATCATACTCTTCCGAAAGCGTATCAAAGTATTCCTCCGGCTGTTCATACAGCAGCGGAAGCGCGTTTTCCCGCGCGGAATAGTCGACGCCGTGGTAGTAAAGATAGGAGCCGGAACCGCAGACGATGTTTCGTCCCGTGAGCGCCGCAATGCAGTTGTTATGGTTGTTATAGGTTAAAAACGTTGCGTCGGGCGCCGTGTTATCCTCAACATACTCCGCGGCGGCGACCTGATCGGCGTCGATCAACTGATACTCGGAGACATATTCGCGCCCGAGCGTCAGCGCGCCGGAGAGTAAGAGCGTGATGCAGACCATCGCGCCGAGCAGCGCCACGCTGTAGCGGTTCTTTAGCGACCCCTGCGAGAGTTTATCCTTCGCGTCGAAGAGCCAGCCGCTCACCAGCCCGCAAGCATAGGCAAACGCGATGAAGAGCAGCTTGTTGTTGTCGTACGGGTTGGGTTGAAACTGGATAAATTCCGCAATCAACCAGATGAGCGCGGCGCCTCCGACTACGCCGCGATCCTCTTTTTTTGCGGCGATAAACGCAACGGGAGTTAACAGAGCGATCAGACCGAAATTTTTGATATAGAACCAGAAATAGTTATCCGATTCGTTCGCCCAGTTGAAGTGAAATTTCAAGAAACTGCCGGATTGCTTGAACGTAAAGAAGATCAGTTGCGGTGCGGCAAGCAGCAGAACGATACCGAGATATTTTGCATAGCCGAGCCATTGCTGTTTTCCTTCGTTTTTATACAGCGAGCGAATCAGATAGAACCCGCTGACGATGCCAAGCGCGAGGAACGAATGCGTATGAATCAGCGGCAGCGTGCCCGCGAGAACGGCGAGAGGCAGGAACGCTGATGTTTCTTTTTTGATTGCCGCGCGGTGCAGCAGAAAGAGACATGGAAACAGGATCGACCAGCCGAAGAGCAGCGCGCGCTGCGGACTCATCATATCCGCGATCGGGTTGACC
>CAYVAO010000002.1:0-19075 GCA_964448895.1 uncultured Christensenella sp. | reverse complement strand
ACATGAAATGGGGCATGTGCTGCATGGGCATGCCCGCGATCG
The DNA here is from genome assembly GCA_964448895.1 of uncultured Christensenella sp. Taxonomy (GTDB): domain Bacteria; phylum Bacillota; class Clostridia; order Christensenellales; family CAG-138; genus UBA7703. The sequence continues at coordinate 19,033 of CAYVAO010000002.1, read as the reverse complement.
CATGACGGCCGACGCCTTCCTGAATGCCGTAATGTCGCGAATGCCTGCGGCGGGGAAGATGATTGCGGACAACTCCGTTTTTTGGTACACAACGGAGAGCAGGGACGAGCTCTTCACCGAGGAACTTGCAAAGAAGATCGCGGAGTGCTCCGCCGTCGTTTGTTACAATGACGAGATCGCGTTTCGCCTGATTCCGCTGCTGGTCACGCACGGGGTTCGCGTACCGCAGGACGTTGCGATCGTGAGCTTTGACAACAGCGCGCTAAGCGAGCTCAGCCCCATCAAGATCACCTCTCTCTCCTATGGCGAGCGAAACATCGGGCAAATCGCGGCGCAAACGTTGCTGGATCGCATCGCCGGCAAACCCGCGCAGTCGCAAACACTTCCCTGGGCGCTGGTGGAAAAAGACAGCAGCCGATAAGCGAATTCGCTCCTGAGACGAAACGAATTTCATTATAAAATCATATCAAGAATCGAGGCATGTTATGACGCAGGAAATCAACCTTGCCGCCTCCGCAATTGCAGGCGGGAACACCTATCTCGGCATTGAGTTCGGGTCAACGCGCATCAAAGCGGTTCTAATCGGAAAAGATCACGGCGTGCTTGCCTCCGGCGGGCACAACTGGGAAAACCGGCTGGAAAACGGATTTTGGACGTATTCGATGGAGGACGTGTTCGCAGGTCTTCAGGATGCTTACGCAAAGCTCGCGGCAAATGTGCAAAAAACGTACGGCGTAACACTCACCCGCGTTGGCGCGATGGGCGTTTCCGCAATGATGCACGGCTATCTTGCGTTCGACGCAAACGACAAACTGCTAACACCGTTTCGCACCTGGCGCAACACCACCACGGGGCAGGCGGCGGAGGCACTCTCCGAGCGTTTCGGCTTCAACATTCCCCAGCGCTGGAGCATTGCGCACCTCTATCAGGCGATGCTGAACCGAGAGGCGCACGTGGGCTCCGTTGCGTATCTGACAACGCTCGCGGGTTATATCCACTATCGGCTCACGGGCGAAAAAGTCATCGGTATCGGCGACGGCTCCGGCATGTTCCCAATCGACTCCACCAATCTTTGCTATGATCAAGCGATGATCGATTCCTTCCAGCAGCTCGTGCGCGAGCAGGGATACGGCTGGCAGATCGCTTCTATTTTGCCGGAGTTGCTTTCCGCGGGCGAAAAAGCAGGCCAGCTAACCGTAGCCGGCGCGGCGCTCGTCGATCCCAGCGGTTCGCTTGTACCCGGCATCCCCTTCTGCCCGCCGGAAGGCGACGCAGGCACGGGCATGGTCGCAACCAACGCCGTGCGCCAGCGTACGGGCAACGTCAGCGCGGGCACCAGCGTGTTCGCGATGCTGGTTTTAGAAAAAGCGCTCTCGCGCTACTACACCGAGGTGGACATGGTAACAACGCCCGCGGGCGATCCGGTCGCGATGGTGCATTGCAACAACTGCACGAGCGATATCGACGCGTGGATTCGTCTCTTTGGCGAGGCCGCAAGCGCGCTCGGCGCGGAGTATGACGAGCGAACGCTCTATCGTACGCTTTATCACAAAGCGCTGGAAGGCGCGCCGGACTGCGGCGGTATTCTAACGTATAACTATCTCTCCGGCGAACCTGTCACCGGCATGGATGAAGGCCGTCCGCTGCTTTTCCGCAAACCGGACGCGAGCTTCTCGCTCGCAAACGTGATGCGCGCGCATCTCACCTCCGCCTGCGCTTCCCTGCGCATCGGCATGGATATCCTTGCGGCGGAAAAGGTCGAGCTGGACGCGATGACGGGTCATGGCGGATTCTTCAAGGTAGAAGGAATCGGGCAAAAGATTATGTCCGCGGCGCTCGGTACGCCCGTTACCGTGATGGAGACGGCAGGCGAAGGCGGACCATGGGGCATGGCGGTTCTCGCGGCGTATCTGATGAACAAAGCAGAGAATGAATCTCTCTCCGATTATCTGACCGCGCGCGTCTTTCACAATGCAAAGAGCGTCACCGTTTCGGCGACCGAAGCGGAAGCCGCCGGATTCGCCTCCTTTATGGAAGGCTATAAGTGCAGCATTGCCGTCGAACGCGCAGCTGTACAGGCGTATTAATTCGGATTTCGGGGGGAATATTTTAACATGTTGGAAGAACTCAAACAAAAAGTACTGGAAGCGAACCTGCAATTACCAAAGCTCAACCTCGTCGCGTTCACCTGGGGAAACGTCAGCGCTATCGACCGCGCAAGCGGCGTTATGGTCATCAAACCCTCCGGCGTTACCTATGAGACGATGCAGGCGGAGCAAATGGTTTGTGTCGATTTGGAGAGCGGAAAAGTCGTAGAGGGCAGTCTTCGCCCCTCTTCCGATACGCCGACGCACCTCGCGCTCTATCGCGCGTTTCCCTCGATCGGCGGCATCGTGCATACGCACTCCCGCTGGGCGACGATCTTTGCGCAAGCGGGCCGCGATATCCCCGCGCTGGGCACCACGCACGCAGATTACTTCTACGGCGATATCCCCGTCACGAGACCGCTGAGCAAGAGCGAAATCGAAGGCGCATACGAGCTCGAAACCGGCAACGTTATCATCGAGACCATGCGCGGCATCGATCCTATCGCAATGCCCGCGATTTTGGTGCAGGAGCACGGCCCGTTTACCTGGGGCAAAGACGCGGCGGAGGCGGTTTATCACGCGGCGGTATTGGAAGAAGCCGCAATGATGGCCTGGCACACGCTTGCGCTCGCGCCAAGCGCGCACCTCAACCCAACGTTGATGGATAAGCATTATCTCCGGAAACACGGAAAGAACGCCTATTACGGACAGGTAAAGCACTGATTTTCTTTTGAAGGAATCGCGCATATGAGATGCCGCCAGACGATGGCGGCATCTCTTTGTTTCGCCGGAGTAAGTAGCGTTCATCAGATTTTATTTGATTGCGCCTCGCTTCCGCGTTACACTGTTGATAAACGGGGCGGCAGCGCGCGCTTAATGGCATCTCGCTGTCAGCACTACCCCCGACCTAGGAGGAAAAAAACCATGTCAGACGTGGCAATCATATCTTGCACAAGTTACGACGAAGTCGAGGTGCTCGCGGCGGTTGAGCGCGGCGTTTCGCTGCTCGGCGGCGCGGACAAATTCGTGCAGCCCGGCGAAAAGATTCTGCTCAAGCTCAACTGGCTCTCCGCCGATCCGCCGGAGAAGTGCGTCACCACGCATCCCGCCGTGTTTCGCGCGGTCGCTACCGTTTTTCAGCGCGCAGGCGCGCAGCTTTCCTATGGCGATTCGCCGGGATTCCAGCCGCCTGAAACCGCCGCTAAAAAAACGGGCGCCGCGGAGGTTGCAGATCAGTTGGGGATTCCGCTTGGTGATTTTCGCGCGGGGCAGGAAATCCATTTCCCGGAAGGGCGGCAGAACAAGCGATTTATGATCTCCAACGCCGTATTGGAAAGCGATGGCGTGATCAGCCTGCCCAAGATGAAGACGCACGCATTTCAGCGCGTAACCGGCGCGGTGAAAAACCAGTTTGGCTGCATCCCCGGCGCGCTCAAAGGAGAGTTTCACGTCAAGATTCCCAGCGCGTATGATTTCGCAAAGATGCTGATCGATCTCAACGCCTTTGTCCGTCCCCGCCTCTTCGTCATGGACGGCGTCATGGCGATGGAGGGCAACGGTCCGCGCGGCGGAGACCCGCGCAAGATGAATGTGTTGCTCTTTTCCACGGACCCGATCGCGCTGGACGCAACCATGTGCCGGCTCATGAATCTTGACCCCGCGCTGGTGCTTACCAATCGCGCGGGCGCAGAGCAGGGCCTGGGCACCTACCGTTCCGAGGAAATCAACCTCCTCGGCGACCATATTGAGAGCTTCATCGCAAAAGACTATATCGTAAACCGCGAACCGGAGCAAGAAACCGCGAAACGCGCGCGACCGGGCTTTCTCAAGGAGGCACTCACGCCAAAGCCGTATATCGTAGAGGAAAAATGCGTGCGCTGCGGCATTTGCGTTCAAATGTGCCCCGTTACCCCGAAGGTAGTCAACTGGCATGACGGAAACAAGAAAAACCCGCCGAGCTATCAATATGATCGCTGCATCCGTTGCTATTGTTGTCAGGAAGTCTGTCCTGAGAGCGCCATCTTTGTGAAAATTCCACTCTTGCGAAAGATTCTGGATCGCAAGTAACGCCGTTTACCGTTGTAATAAGTAGAAAAAAGGAGGATGCGTTTTGCATCCTCTCTTTGTACTCAAGTTTCTTCTCTCTATTTACATTTGCGCCTGATCCGATTACTCACAGAGCGAAACCGTGCCGCCGGGCAGGAAGTTTAGATCGTTCGAACCCGAGATGATCTTAACATTGGAGCCCGTAATGATGATGTTTTTCGCTACCACGCGTCCGTAGATCGTTATATTCTTCGCATAGATTCCAATCGTGCCGTTCGGAGCGTAAAGCGTGCCGTATATGGTCAATCCATCGGTGGCGAAGTTGATGTCGCCATTGACCGAATAGATACATACCGCTGAGGAACTTACGCTTTTCAGAGCGTTTCCGCTCAGTTTTATGGTCTTCTCCGCACAGATGGAGCCCTGCCCTGTAAACTTGCATGTTGATATTTCAATTCCGCCGCTGGAATATATGGAAGAATCCACATTGACACTGTTTCCCGAGAGCACTTTGGTCTCCCAACTGTTGATCATATAGGCCGTTCCGGCCGCGGTCGCTTCGTTTTTGATATCTTGCGAGAAATTCGGCATATCAATGACGCTGGACGGACTCTGCAGCCGGGTTGGAACGTTTATATTGCTCGCGTTTCCATTGATTTGAATGGAGGAACCCTGGCACGTTCCGCCGATCGTCAGGAAAGTAACGCCGGAACTCATGCTGGATACAGATTCCATGTTGCCGGATATCTTTTGCATGTTGCCGTTCATCTGCACCGTATAATTGGAGTGCACGCTGCCGGTTACTTCAAACGAGTCTGTATAAAGTCCCATCAGCGAGTTTAGGCCGCCGGAAAACAACGCATACCCAAACGCGCCGGACGCGTTACTCTTTTCCGCCACCGCCCTCGCAGTCACAACTTTGCTGCTCAAACCGATCACGCGCGCAAACGTATATTGCACCGTTCTTGAGCAGACAACCTCAACCTTGCTCGCGTTTCCGTTATATGGCGTCGTCGCCGTCGTATTCGACGCGTCTACCCCGTTCAATGTGGCATATTGTGCCGCCGTGCTCTTTGCGCTGTTCGCATCGGGCAGGCTCTTCGCGGCGGCCAGTGCTGCTACGTCGGCTGCATTCTGCAGCTGTCCCTGTGTGACCGCCACCTGACCGACATCAACGACCAATGCCGCGGTCGCGCACAAAAGCGTGATCGAAATCACAACCAGAAAGACGGACTGGCCGCATTCTTTTTTCAGCCATCTTTTGAATCGGTTCATTTGGACTCCTCCGGAGATTCTTTTTGCACGTGTCATTTGTGCTGATTTCCACTAGAACATCCACACGCAGTACAGCAATCGATTTCGTTACATCGAATGCTGTAAAATAGTATTGAATATACTAGTGATAGTATAGTGAGTCGGTGTGAATTGTCAAGGAACGAAATGAGAAAGCGATCCCGTTTTAAAAAGATTCGCGAATTCGTAAACCAATTCCAAACATGTGTCTATTTACGCAAAAAGAAAGAGGATGTGTTTCGCATCCTCTTTCTGTCACGATTCGTTTCAGCTCATGTGTTTCGCTCTTGCGCTGATTCGCATGATGTGAAAATAACGCTCTACTCGCAGAGTCTCACAGAGCCTTTCGGAAGAAAATTCAGGTCGGTCGCTCCAGCATTGATTGCAACGTTTGTTCCTGTGATGATGATTTCCTTCGCAATCACTCTGCCGTAGATCGTAATGTTATCTCCATAGATACCGATCTTACCGTTTGGCGCATATAGCGTTCCATAGATGGTTAAGCCGGAGGAAGAAATACTGATGTCGCCGTCCACCGAATAGATGCAAACAGTGGAGTCGGATGTACTCTTGAGCGTATTGCCACTGATGCCGATGTTCTTCTTGGCGCAAATGACGCCTTCGCCTTTGAACGAGTTACCCGCGATCGAAATCCCGCCGGTGACAAAGCTTGACTTGTCGATGTTACTCCCGTGCCCCGAAAAAACCTGCGGCGCCCATTCGTTGATCAAGTAGGTCGTGCCGGACGCATCCGTTTCCGCCCTGACATCCGCGGAGAGATCCGGCATCGGGATCACGTTAGCAGGCAGCGAGAGACGGTTTGCCACGTAGACACTGCCGGAGTTATCAGGAACCACCAGAAGCGCGGCCTGGCAGGTTCCTCCGATGGTTAGCTTGGTGATGTATGCTTCCAGCTTGGTTACGGCCTCCGCATTGCCTGTAATCTCTTGATTGTTGCCCGCTATTTGAATGGAGCCGTTCGCATGAATGCTTCCTGTAATCTGCAAATTGTTTGAATAGAGCATACCTGCACCGCCGGAAAAGAGCGCGTACTCAAAGCAATCCGTAGAGGACCCGGAGCTCTCCGCAACCGCACGCGCAGAGATTACCTGACTCTGAGCCCCAAAGATTTTTGCAAACGCGTATTGCATCGTCTCTGTACAAACGACCTCTACCTTATTCGTTTCTCCATTATAAGGCGTTGTCGTTGTCGTATTTCCCGCGGCAACGCCGTTTAACTCGGCGTACTGTATCGCTACGGACCGGGCGGTACTCGCATTGGGCAAACTTCTTGCGGCAGCAAGCGCCGCTGCATCCGCCGCATTTTGCAGCCGTCCCTGTGTGACAGACACCATGCCAACGTCAACAACCAACGCCGCGGCTCCACAGAGCGTAGCGATAGAAAGCGCTACGAGTAACGCGGATTGGCCGAATTCATGCTTCAACCATTTTTTGATGAAGCGCATTTGCGTCCCTCCCCAGGCTAAGCCATACCTCTCTATGGCAAACACATGTTAATACTAATATATCACTCTTGGAAGATTATTATATCATATAATGTAACGTTAATGTGACATTTATCGATTATTCTTGAGAAAAATGCTGTAATCACTCATTTTTGGTGTATTGATCGATGTTTTTTATACCGATCAGCACACCTAACGAGATTCTCGTACACAAAATTCGGATATGCAAAAAAAGAGGACGCCACCGTGCATCCTCTTGTGTAACAATTTTGTATGTAATTCTAAATCGCCTATTTACCGTGCGCCAAGCATGAATACTACTCGCAGAGCGCGACCGATCCCCCGGGCAGAAAACCAAGGTCACCCGAGCCGGAGATGATCTCAACATTGGAGCCGGAGATTTGAATCTCATTCGCTACTACACGACCGTAGATCGTGATATTGCTCGCATTGATACTGATTCGACCATTTGGCGCATACAGCGTTCCGTAGATCGTTATTCCAGAAGCAGAGAGATTGATATTCCCGTTCACCGAGTAAATACAAACCGAAGTGCTGCTGTTGCCTTTTAGCGTGTTGCCACTGATGCCGATATCCTTTTTCGCACAAATAGCGCCCTGGCCTTTAAACGAGCTGCCGGAAATCGTAATCCCACCGCTGACATAGATGGATTTATCGATGTTGATCCCGTTACCCGAGAAGACCTTCGTCTCCCAATCGTTGATCATATAAGCGGTACCGGATGCGGTCGCCTCCGATATGACGCCTGCAGAGAAATCCGGCATATCGATGTAGGGTGCAGCAATGGTAACCCGATTGCCAACATGAACGGCACCGGTGTTATCCGGCACCCATAAATTCGCCGCCTGACACGTTCCCGTGATGGTAATATTACTGATGTACGCCTCTACTTTGGATACGCCTTCCACATTTCCCGTAAAGTCCTGATTACTGCCGGAGATGAATACGGACCCGTTCGCATGCGTATTACCCGTTACCTCGAGATTGCTCGTCGTCAGCATCAACTTATATGAATCCGAACTGCCGGAAAATAACGCGTAGCCAAAGCAGCCGCCGCTCATACCGGTTTTCTCCGCAACGGCGCGCGCGGTAATCACCTTGCTGTTAAAGCCAAGCACACGAGCAAACGTATACTGAACCGTCTCGGTACAGACGACCTCTACCTTTTTTGCGTCTCCATTATAGGGCGTTGTGGTCGTGGTATTTGCGGCGGATACTCCGTTCATTTCCGCAAATACGTCCGCCGTTGAGGAGGCTGCGCTGGCGGAGGGCAAATCGTTCGCCGCGGCGAGCGCAGCGGCGTCAGCCGCGTTTTGCAATTGGCCCTGCGTGACGGAAAGTTGAGCCGTGTCAACGACCAGCGCAGCAACGCCGCAAAGCATCGCGATCGTGAACGCAACCAATATGATGGATTGCCCGCCTTCAAATTTTAACCATTTTTTAATGAACCGCATTCGCGTTCCTTCCGCGGCAAAAGCCGACTCCCGGTATGCGCTAAAAGTTACATTGTGATTGCTTATTGACGTAACTTAATTGTCACAGTCAAAAGAAAAACAAAAGGTGTGCTATTTTTACCACCTAACTTAATTATATTGCAAGCGCTTGAATTGTCAAGAAGTTTTCATGTAACATTCTTGAGCGATCACTCTATCAAACGCCCGATCAAGCGCCTGTTGTTATTTAATTTCGGCAACGTTTATATCCCTGATTTTCGCGCGGTTCTTCCAACGAGAAAACAAATCGCAATTTTACCGATGTCGATAGATCGAATACTCGCTATCGTCGTAAATCAATTGATAATCGTTGTCAAACGGAAGATAGACAGCCAAAATATCCGTTTTCGCAACGATAAGATGGGTAAACTGGTACTCGTCCAGCACCGTTTTATAATAAGTCTGTCCCGTTTGCATCAGATAAAATTCTTTCATCACATCTTTTACGTGATTGTTTTTTTGAACAAAAACCTCTGCCCTCGGGTCAATATAAGGCCTGAGTCCCATGAACTCCCCGTAACCGCCTTCGTTATAACCCATATACAACCGCATTGAATCCTGCGGCTCTTGCGCTATCAGGTAGTTTACGGCAGCGGAGACGGTCGGCAGTTCTTTCTTTTCGTCGAATATCATTACCCGTTGCACGATCATGCTGCCGGCCACGATCGCAACAAGCGCCCCCAGCACAACCCGCAATCGCAGCGTATTTCTGCTTGACTGAATTTTGCTCTCAGGCAGCGTAACGTCTCTGAGTAAATACGACAGCGGAAAATAAGCGCAAACAAAGAAGAAAGCAACGCTTCTTAAGGAAGAAAGCGTCAGTATCGTAGTTCCAAGCGTCAGCAACACGAAGCGCAGCTTAGTCGTTCGTTGCCTATTCAGCAAATAAAACGCAAGCACCAGGAAAAACGCGCCAAAGATAAACATGCCGATTGCTTCGTTGATGTTCACGGGCTGCATCTCATCCACAAAGCTGATTTCCTTGTACCCGTACGAGCGAAAAACGTATGTCATTCCGCTCCAGCCATACGGGTTAAGAAATCCCGCGGCAAACATCAGCGCAAGCGCCGGAAAAAAGAATCGTTTGGGATATCCTTCCCCTTCCAAAATGCCGATCTTGAACCGGAAGGAATCAACGACGTACGGAAGCAGCAATATAAACTGCATCGGCCACATTGCCGCATGCAAGTTGACCAGAAGACCGGATAAAATAGGCAGCGGAATCAAAAACGCGGGTTTTGAGGAATGGATGAATCGTTCGACAAAATATAGCTCGCTGATGATAATCAACAACGTAAATATGGTCGGGCGCGTTACCATGACGATCATGAGCGAAGCAGAGGTCAACAGCGTCGCAAGAAACGTCGCAGCCGGATTCCCTTGCGAAAGATGCCAGCAAAGCTTCCATGTGACGACGACAATCGCACAATAGAGCAGGAACACGAGCGCGAGTAAGCCTGCCGCGCCAAGCTTGGAATATACCACCCAAAAAATTACTGCCGTCAGCCACTGCTGCATCACAAAGCTAAAATTTTGATGCAGGGTGAATGGCTCAATCGTGGGAATGCCATGTTGCAGCACATAACGACCGCTGTTGAGTAAAAACCAGGTATCATTATTGAGTTGCAGCATAATGAAAAGACACGGAAGGAAAACGAGCAGCTGAAGAAGCACTATCGTCTTTGGGGAATATTTCTCGCTTGCTTTCGAAATCGCAATGGGTTCTCCTGCGTTGTGCCTGTCTCCGGTCGGCTGCTTGGTCTGTTTCATGATTCGTTCCTCATTTGAAGTTGATGTTTATTCTTACTCGATTCGAAAACGCGCTCCATTGTCAGTTGTTACTGTTCTGTATCGCGCATGTTGTCTCATGGAGAGCATACTCTTGCGAATACGAAAAATTCGGCTTGCGGCTTTTTTTCATTACCGAAAAATGGTATGATACTCACTGACTCCAGTGGTTTGAGGCATCCGTTTCAAACCATAGACATGGGTGTAAGAGGGAACGCAATGTCAGACAGTAAGCAGCAGCATGTCGTTATCATCGGCGCTGGCCCGGCGGGATTAACCGCCGCATACGAGCTACTTGAGCAGCCGGAGCGGTATCGCGTCACCATTCTAGAGGAAGATACGCGCATCGGCGGCATCTCGAAAACGGTACAGCACGAAGGCAACCGCATCGACATCGGCGGACACCGTTTCTTCTCCAAAGACGAACGCGTCACCGAATGGTGGGAGCATATCCTGCCAACGCAAGGAAAACCCTCGCTCGATGATCTGTTGTTGCAGCGGGAAGCGCGCGTCGTTCCCGGCGGACCCGATCCCGAGCAGGAAGATCGCGTCATGCTCAACCGCCGCCGCGTTTCACGCATCTATTTCGGCGGAAGCTTCTATGATTATCCCATCAGCCTGAAGTGGTCTACCATTCGCAACATGGGGTTTATCACCACATTGCGCGCAGGGTTTTCCTATCTATACGCTTGCATTCGCAAACTACCGGAAACCTCGCTGGAAAACTTTTATATCAACCGCTTTGGCAAGGTGCTCTACAGCATGTTTTTAGAGAGCTACACAGAGAAAGTCTGTGGACGGCATCCAAGCAGCATCACGTCGGACAGGGGTGCGCAGCGCGTCAAGGGGCTCTCCATTCTCGCGCTCCTGAAGAATATTTTGCAACGAATCTTGCCAAAGAGCAAGCGCGCGGTCGAGACGTCTTTGATCGAAGAATTCTCTTATCCGAAGTTTGGCCCGGGCCAGCTCTGGGAGACGGTTTGCGACGAGGTCATCTCACGCAGCGGCAAGGTTCGGTTGGGCACGAAAGCGACATCGTTTGTGTGCGAATCGAATCGCATCAGCGCCGTCGTCTGCGGGGACGAGACAATCCCCTGCGATCTGGTGCTTTCCTCCATGCCGCTGCGCTCGCTGGTTCAGGGATTACCGGATGTCCCCGGTGATATTCAGCGCATCGCAACCGGCTTGCCGTATCGCGATTTTGTCACGGTCGGGTTGCTGGTCGAGCGGCTTCAGATTCGCAACACCACCAATCTCAAGACGCTTGGTGATATCGTTCCCGACTGCTGGATCTACGTGCAGGATAGAAGCGTTAAGCTCGGGCGCGTGCAAATCTTTAACAACTGGTCGCCCTATATGGTGCAAGACCCGCTCCATACCGTCTGGATCGGATTGGAATATTTCTGCGCGGAGGGAGACGATTTTTGGTCTCTCTCGCAGGAAGACTGCATCGCGCTTGCGGTGCGGGAGCTCGCGCGCATCGGCATCATCAATGAAGATACCGCCATCCTGAATAGCTGCCGTGAACGCGTCGCAAAGGCGTATCCGGCCTATTTTGACACCTACGATGAAATCGAAAAGCTCAAAACATATCTCGACGGCTTTGACAACCTTATCTGCGTCGGTCGCAACGGGCAGCATCGCTATAACAACATGGATCACTCTATGGCGACCGCGTTTGAGGCGGTCAACAACATTCGAAACGGTGTCACCAACCGGGAAAACGTTTGGGGTGTGAATACCGAGCAGTCCTATCACGAGAAGAAAGCCCAATAGGAAAATTTCGTCATCAAACGTTTACGCGAGGAAAATATGCAGCAACAGTTCTTTCGAAAGCTCTTCATCGATCCTACCGCAAAGCCGCTGATTCAGTTTTTTCGCTATGTCTTTGTCGGCGGCTGTTCGTTTCTCGTTGATGCGGGCGTACTCTGGCTCTGCGTCCAAATGGGTCTATATTATCTCGTAGCGGCTTGTTTCGGCTTTATCGCCGGGCTTATCTGTAACTATTTTCTTTCTCGCGCGCTGGTTTTTCGCGCGCAGGAAGTGCGCGTCGGGCATACGGTAGAGTTTCTTGTTTACGCGTTGATCGGGTTGATCGGGCTCGGGTTAACGGAGGTTTTGCTCTACTTCTTCACCGATATCCTGCATGTATTTTACATGATCTCAAAGGTGATCGCATCCGCTGTTGTACTCTTTTGGAACTTTCTAGCCAGAAAGCTGATTCTATACAAAAGCACACCGAACACAGAATCCTAAACAACTTCTACTCTTCATCAAAAAGCGCAAACGCACGGCTAACATCAGCCTACGCATCTGCGCTTTTTTTATTTCATCATTTCGCAGGAAAACTTATCTTCTCGGATAAAAATTCTCCGCGTTCACGGCTTCCGGACGCAGAATCTGCATAGCGGGTTGCGCCGTGCGCTGTGGCTGCTGCTGCGGTTCCGGCTGCGCATCCAAGCCAGACTTGAACTGGCTGATCAGCTGATATGCCTCCGCAAACATGGTTGCCAGCTTATCTGCGACCTGCGCAAACTCTTTTTGCTGATTGTTTGCCGCCGGTTGCGCCACCGGTTGCATCGGCTGCTGCACTGGTTGCTGCTGATAGACGGGCTGCATGGGTTGCTGATAGCTTTGTTGAGCCGGCTGCTGGATCGGCTGCTGCGCGCTTTGCGCCATAAAGCGGTTTTCCGCCGCGATCACATCCGCATGAGATAGCCGCATCGTCTGATCGTAAGCGGAGGGATACTGCGCATTTGCCGCATATGCGCGGCTCGCCTCGTAGTCCGCCGTCGCTTTGCTCGACACCGCGCGCAGATAGTTGACCTCCTCGCGCAGGCGATCGTTCTCTTCTATCAAACGTTCGCGCTCCGCTTTCCAGGTGTTGACGAGATTGGACGCCTGCGCCACCGCGGCGCGCAACTGCTGTGTTTCTTTTTCCAGGGTAAGAATTCGCTCCGTATTCCCGCTGTTAGCCGCCTCCTGCCGGAGCCGCTCCAGCTCGTCTCTCTCCGCGCCGTGCGTTTTCACGGTTTGCAGCAGCGTGTTGATGCGCATATTTGCCGTGTTCAGCTGGGCTTCCCGCTCGACCAGCAGGTCTTTCAGCTTCTTAATTCCGCAGTTTCGCGCCTGAACTTCGCTTTTGGCGGAATCCAGTTGCGCGAGCAAATCTTCCTGTTCCTGCTTCGCGGCCCTTGTCTGTTGCGCAAAAATACGCTTTACGTTTTCTACATAAGCGCGCACATCCTGCGGGTCGTAGCCGGACAGAGAGCGACGAAACCGCGCGTCTGCATCCATGCGGTTGCGTAGGGAATCGATTCCCTCTTCGTTGCGTTCGATACGCTCACTCATTGGATTACCTCCAGTTTGTCGCCTGTTACAATCTTCCATCGTTTTGCGCTGCCATCCGGCAGCTCTAAAACGTGTTTCGCGCCGCGCTGTGGCGGCAATACCCTGCCCGGTTTCAATGACTCATCCACTCTCAATACGACTTTCTGCCGGTCCAGATAGATCGCATCGATGGCGTAACCCATACCAATCGTATGAATGGCGCTGCAAGGCGTCAGGAGCAATCCTCCGTCTTCCTGCAACGTTCGCCCTAAAAGGCCTCTCAAGCGGGCAAAGTACCCTTTTGCGTGCCAGACGGTCGCAATCTGCGTTCCATCCTTTACGATTTTTACTGTTTTCATGTTGTTGCCTTACTGCGAGTAAACACAATCGTGTCATTCGCCCGTTTCGTTTGCCCGTTCATTTCAGTGTTTCAATCATGCTCACCGCGGCTGGCCCAAGCAGAATGATGAAGATCACGGGAAAGATAAACATGACAGTCGGTAGCATGATCTTGATCGGCGCTTTCGCGGCCTTTGCCTGAATTTGCTGCTTTCGCTCAATACGAAGGCGCTCCGCCTGCACATTGAGCACGTTTTTTACCGGAACACCCAATTGATCCGCCTGCAATAACGCGGTAACGAAAACCGTCATCTCTTTTACATCGCAGCGATCCGCCATCTCTTTAAACGCGGTTCTGCGCGGAACGCCCATCTGAATCTCGCGAATCGCTCCGCTGAGCTCCGTTAACACCGCATTCTTGTTCTTTGCGTACTGGCGTAAAATCGCGGCGTCCAGTCCGAGTCCCGCCTCAACGCTGACGACCAGCACGTCCATCGTCTCCGGCAACTCCCGCAAGATTGTTTCTTTTCGTTTTTTCACGCGGGAGGTTAAGAAGTAGCTGGTTCCAAACATCGGAATATTTAACAGAATGAGCATGATAAACAGTTTCGGCATCAATTCCAGCGGCAGGAACAGGTAGAGAACAATTCCGATCAACAGGAAAAACAGAACTAGCATGCTCTTGATAAACGTGAATTCCTGTAGAGACAATGCCATGCCGGACGCCTTCAATTGCTTTTCCAGCTTGATATTCGCCTTGCTCTGTCCAACCGGCTTGCTTTTGTCTGCCGATCGTCGCACGCCGTCGGATACGCGCTTGATAATCGGGCGAATCACGCGCTCCGTGAACGATTTTTTGAGTTCTTCATCGCTATAGGTGCGCTCTGTTTCCTGCACCTGGGAGAAACGCTTTCGCATTTCATCGCTTTTCACGCCAACGTCATACAGCAGCGCCAGCAGGCCGAGAAACACCGCAATTGTGAAAGCCAATACAACAAACCGCATGCGCTATCTCCCTCCTTACACCTTGATGTTGACGATTTTATTGACGAGAGAAAAACCGATCGCTTCCAACACAAGGCTGATCACCATCATGATCCGGCCTTTCTCCGTCACAAAAAACATGTCGATATATCCCGGATTGATAAACATCAGCAGCAGCATAATAAACGCCGGAAGCGCGCCAATGATATAGCCGCTCATGCGTCCTGCAGAGGTCATGGTGTGAATCTCACCGCGTATCTGCACGCGCTGATTGATCGTGTCCGAAATGTTCTGCAGAATAATCGCGAGGTTACCGCCAATCTGCCGCTGAATAATCACAGCGGAAGACATCAGCTCCAAATCGGGATTCTTCGTTCGGCTGACCAGCCGGCCAAGGCTTGTCTCAAGAGGCATGCCATACTGCGTTTCGCGATAGACGCGCATAAATTCGCGTGAAATCGGTTCCTCCATCTCGTCCGCAACGCTCTTGAGCGCATATTGAAACGACTGGCCGACACGGAGCGCGTTGCAGATAATCGTCAGCGCATCCGACAGCTGAGAACCAAGCACCGCAAGCCTTTTATTTTTCTTGAGGGTCACCCATGTAATCGGCGCCGCAACGCCGACGATGACGAGACCGATGCAAATTGTGGTCGGCGCGCCTAAAAACAGCGCAATTGCGGGAATTACCGCGCCCAGCAGAATCCAAATAGTACCAAACTCCTCAGCGCCCAGCGCGACGCCCGCAACATAGAGCTCTTCTGCGATTTGATCCAGTCTCAGCGGATTCTTTCTTTGCTTTTTTTGACCCGTGCGTCTATTTGCGCTCTCATCCGCAGACAGATCGAATAAAGCGCGGACGCGTTCGTCCATCTTTATTCTTTCTTTTGCACGCGCCATCGCAAAAAGGTAGAAGATAAAATAAAACGCAATGATAAACGCAACCGTAACCAGTGTTCGTATCATATATCATCTTCTCCTTCCTGTGCTTATTTCAGCGTTTGTATCCGGGCGTTATCGGAACCATTCGTCCTTCAATCCCGCTCCGGCTGCGACAAGTTTTTCGCTGCAACGCGGTTTAATTCCTGTTGGACGGAACCGTCCCGGCGATCTCCCGTCGCCGTAATCATATGTGAAGATCTCCTGCGTGATGATGACGTCGCCTTCCATACCGGTCACTTCACTGATGCCGATAATCTTACGGCTGCCGTCGCGCATACGCGATTGCTGCACGATGATATCGATTGCGGACGCAATCTGCTGGCGGATAGCCGCGACCGGCAGGTTCATGCCGGCCATGAGAACCATCGTCTCAAGACGCGCCAGCATGTCTCGCGTGGAGTTTGCGTGACCGGTGGTCATAGAGCCGTCGTGGCCGGTGTTCATGGCCTGCAGCATGTCCAGCGCTTCGCCGCCGCGAACCTCGCCGACGATGATGCGATCCGGTCGCATACGCAATGCGTTTCGAACCAAATCTCGAATGGTGATCTGTCCTGTTCCTTCCAGGTTGGCCGGACGAGCCTCTAAGGTCAATACATGCCTTTGTTGCAGCTGAATTTCAGCTGCGTCTTCGATGGTTACAATTCGCTCGTCATACGGAATATAAGCGGAAAGCACGTTGAGCAGCGTTGTTTTACCGCTGCCGGTACCGCCGGAAACCACGATGTTGAGGCGGCCTTTAACGCAGGCCTCTAAAAACGCAGCCATCTTGAATGTTAAGCTGCCGTAATCGATCAGATTCTCGACAGTAAGCGGTGTACTCGAAAATTTACGAATTGTGAGGAGCGGCCCTTTTAACGAAAGAGGCGCAATAACCGCGTTGACACGCGATCCGTCTGCCAGACGCGCATCGACCATCGGGTTTGCTTCGTCAATATGACGCCCAAGCGGAGAGACGATGCGGTCGATTACGTTGAGCAATTGCTCATTGTCATAAAACGTTACGTCGCTCTGAAGCAGTTTGCCTTTACGCTCAATGAATACTTGCTTTGCGCCATTGACCATGATTTCACTGATTGAATCATCGGCTAGCAGTTTTTCCAGCGGACCAAGGCCGCGAATCGAGTCGTAAATCTCCGCTGCAATTCGGTTTCGTTCCGGTCGCGCCATGCTGGAAGCATGCTGTTCCAGCGCGGATTCGATGATAGCACGCGTTTCCACCTCGTTCGTTCCGCTGCCGTGCTTTTCATCTCGTTTATTCAGTGTTTCAACAACTTGATAATGGACGCGATCCCGCAGAGCCGCCGACTCATCCGCCTCAACGACGGAAGCGCCGGGCTGCACGCCTGGAACTTTTTTATCCATTCTGTCAAGCAGTCCCATGGTTACGCCCTCCGGGTCAAGCTACGCGCATACTCGCGGATTTCCTTGCTTGCTTTCGAATTTGGTGCGCAGTTGAGCATCGGAATGCCGCGGTTAACCGCGAGCATCGCGGCTTTCAGGTCGTACGGAATCACGAGCACGGGCGTTGTCTCCAAAAGGTTGGCGACGTTCTTGACCGTAATCGTCGAGATACCGTCCTTGTTGACGACTAGTTTCACCTTGTCCTGTTGGTTCAGCGCCTCAAGAACCTTCACGCTACGCTTTGCATCGTGCAAAGAAGCGATATCCTCATTGACGACAAGTAAAATCGTGTCCGCGGTCTCGATGGCAGCAATTGCGCAATCGCCCATGGTCACGCCCATGTCGACGAACACATAGTCAAACTCGGTTCGCAGTGAAGAAAGAATCGCGTCGACATGCTCCGGTCGAATCAGTTCCGCGTACTCCGGCGCGCTGCTGGAGAGCATGACCTGAATCCCGCTTTGGTGACGGATGAGATAGCTTTTGATGGTGGATAGCTCCATAGAATGCTCCTCCACCATATCCGCGATCGTGTCGCCCTTGGGAATATCCAAAAATACGCCGACTTCTCCGAACTGTAAGCTCAGATCAATCAGCGCAACTTTTTTATTCATGGTTGCAAGCGCGTAAGCCAGATTTACCGCAAGCGTCGTCTTTCCTACGCCGCCCTTTGGCGAATAGCAAACGACAACTTTGGAATCATAGCTCGCGATTTTTTGCGTGCTTGAGCGGCGATTTTGGTCCCGGTTTGCGGCTGTCATGATATGCGTGCAGATATCCTGCTCGCTGCTGCTGATATCGATGACGCGGGAGATGCCGCATTCCATTGCGCGCGTCAACAACCGGCTTTCCAGCATTGGCGCGAGCAAGATGATCGTAATATCGCTTCGCGTCGTAAACATACGCTCGGCAAAGTCCAGTTCCTGCTCCGGTACGCCGCGCGTTCCAATCAGCAGCACATCCGCCGGTTGGGAAGACGCTTTTTTCAAGCCGTCTTTATCCGGACGAAAGGAGCTGACCACGCGCAGTGCTTCATCGGTCAGGAGTCCTGATATAAATTTTCGATCGTCGGCAGAAAACGCCGCCAGCATGATGCGAATGCTGTCCATTTTCTCCCCCTTACTTTGCCTTAATCAAAAGCGAATCGTTGATCACAGGATCTTCCGTATTC
Organism: uncultured Christensenella sp.; assembly: GCA_964448895.1. Classification (GTDB taxonomy): domain Bacteria; phylum Bacillota; class Clostridia; order Christensenellales; family CAG-138; genus UBA7703. The sequence goes on along the minus strand of CAYVAO010000002.1, from coordinate 672 downwards.
GTGTCATGGTCGCCGGACGCACGCAGAATTAAAATCAGAGAACCGCTTCTTGAGCCCTGTATCACGCGCATGGCATCCTCAGGCGACAGGATCAGCGTCACGCTGTTATAGCCGATTGCGCTCTGGTCTTCGGTTGAGCCGGTGCTGCTGGAAAGCGATCTGCCGATCGCGGCAACTAGGATGTTTTGCGCGGCAATGACGGTCGTGCTCTGCGAAACCGCGTTTTGCGCGGGATCCGTCGTCTCCGTAGTACCGGTCTGCACCTGATCCGCAGTGGGCATTTCATAACTGGTTGAAGTATAGGAAATGACATCCACATAGTCGCCGCGCTGCAAGAATCCCGCAACTCCGCTGACCTCGTCCACTGCAACGGTCACTGCACGCATGCCTTCCGGCACGACATAGGATAATCCGCTGTCGGTTTCTCCGAACTGTTTCAGTTTGGAGGGAAGCATCTCTTCGCCGGCGATGATTTCGCTCTCGGTCACAAGGCCTACCACTTCTTCTTTGGTACGCGCGGCAAGTGGATGCGCATAGCCCATCGGTACCTGCTGAAACGTCACCATATCGCTCGTAATCGGCGTAAATGCCGGAATATCGACGGCCGCAACAACGATACTGTCGTATTCCACCTTTACTTCTTTTTGCGCTTCCAAATTGCCAAGATAAAAA
>CAYVAO010000001.1:13123-21168 GCA_964448895.1 uncultured Christensenella sp. | reverse complement strand
GGGCTTGGGCAATAACTCAATCTCCGAGAGCCGGATGGCCTCCTTGGCGTATTCAAACTTATCGTATGCCGTCAACACGATGAAGAGGATGCCGGGCGAGATCGCCTGGATCGCCTGAATCGCCTCCATGCCGTTGATGCCCGGCATGCGGATATCCATCACCGCGATGTCCGGACGAAAACGCTCCGCAAGCTCCACCGCGTCGTAGCCGGTCTTCGCCGTCTCGATGGTGCATTGTCCGGGAAAGTTTTTCTCGAGGATGAACGTGAGCGCGTCGAGTTCGATGCCCTCGTCGTCCGCCAATAGAATCTTGTACATGCTTTTCTCCGATGTTTCGCTTGTGAAGATTTGGTGTGCCGAGATTAAATCTGTATTCCGCTTCTGGGAATGATGATGGTGACCGCGGTGCCGCGCCCGCGCCCGCCGCTCTTGATTTCAAACACGTCGTGCATGCCGTAGTAGATGCGCAGGCGTTCAATGACGTTTTTCAGCCCTGTGCCGCGGTGCTGCTGGCCGTCCATCTCGATCGCCATCGGTTGACCTACCAATACCGCGTCGATCTCCTCTTTCGTCATGCCCTTGCCGTTGTCCGCAACGGTGACGAGGATTCGATCCTCCTCCTCGCAGACGGTGAGCGTGATTTTCTTTTCCCAGGTGATGTCCCTTAGCCCGTGGTTGATCGCGTTTTCGACGATGGGTTGCAGGATCACGCCCGGCATCATCACGCGCTCGGTCTGGCCTTCCACACGCTTGAGATACTGTATCTCGTTGGAAAAACGAACGTTGATGATGTGCAGATAGGTCTCCACCTGGCTGACTTCGTCCGCGAGGCTGCTGGTCTGTCCCGTATGCTTCACGCTGTAGCGGAAGAAATCCGCAAGGTTCTCGATGAAGAGCGTGGTCTTTTCCGCGCCTTCCATCATGGCGAGCTGCGCGCCCGCGTTGAGCGTATTGTAGAGAAAATGCGGGTTGATCTGGCTCTGTAAAAAGATCAACTGGCTTTCCTTGAGGCTGTTTTCCATGCGAAGCTGGGTCTCTTTCAGGCGGCTTTCCTCCGCCATACGCGTTTTGATTTGGTCGACGTGCTCCTTGAGGCTATCCGTCATCTGGTTAAATGCGTCCGCCAGCACGCCGATTTCGTCCCGCGATTCCACGGAGATGAAGTCGATATCAAACTCGCCGCGACCGACCTGTTCCACCTGACGCGCGAGCTTGGTGAGCGGTTTGGTGATGGTGCTGGAGAGCAGCATCAGCACAAACATATTGCCCGTGATGGCAACGAGCAGAATCACCGTGCTGAAGGTTTGCATATAGCCCAGCGAGGCGCGCAGGGTGTTGTAGCTCTCCGCGTTGGTCTTAAACCGCGCGTTGTTCAGCTCGTTGATATAGGTATCCAGATAGCCGTAGAGCTTGCTCGCTTCCTCGTAGATGGAGCGGTATTGCTCCACATCCCGTCCGCGCTTTGCCGCGACGGCGGAGGCCGCGAGCTTGAGGTACGCTTCGGAGATATTGCGGATGTTTTTTTCCGTCAGCTTCAGCGCGTTGTCCGTCGGTTTATCGTTGAGACTCTCAATCTGCTCGCTGTAGGATTGCTCGCTGAGATAGTAATCATTGAGCGCGGAGGTGCTCTTTGTGCTTAAATAGCGGAACATGTTGGTCTGCACGTCGTCCAGCGAATCCAGAAGCTGGTTGAGGCTGATGTTGCTGGCGTAGACTTTATCGATCGTGCCGACGACGTTGTTGATGCTCACGTGCATATAGATGTTGACAAACGCGACCATAAACATGGTAAACGCGAACACGAGCACCAGCTTGGTACGCAGCGGCAGATCGATAAACGTCCGGTGCACGCGGGAGAGCAGCTTCATTCTTCGCCCTCCGTTTCCGCAAGCATCTTTCGATAATCCTGCAGGTTTGCGGCGGTGACCAGCTGCAGCGAAACGGGAGTAAAGTCGCTCGTTCTGCCGAGGTCTAGATATTCCATCAATGTGGTTACGCAGGAAGCGCCGACGAGGTTTGCGTTGACCGCCACCGTCGCCTGAATCACGCGTTTGTCGATTGCGGTCAAAATCTCGTCGGAATCATAATAGCCGAGAATCTGAATTTGACCTACCTTGTTGTGATCCACGACCGCCTGATAGGCGCAGATCGTGTTGGTCGCGTTCAGGCAGATGAGGATATCCGGCCCGTACGTCTTGCCGAGTTGCGGCGGGGTGTTCGCGTCCACATTTGCGGACGGAGTGGTGACGACCAGCTCGCGGATGGCTTCCTCGGCGGAGAAACCGGGGCTGTTGTCGACGTTGACGACGTCCAGCGGGACATTTCCGCCTTCCAGGCTCTCCTTGATGCTGGAATAGACGATGTTCTGTGTGTTTTCCGATATATCGTTGCCAAAGAGCACCACGGCGTGGTATTCGGTGAGGGACTGTGCCATGGCGGCTCTTACCTGCGCGCCGTAGAGCTGACCCAAATCATAGCTGTTGTAGCCGACGAACCCCTGCCGGTCTGTGGTAGATGCATCCGACATAACCGTGATTACGGGGATTCCGCTCTCGATGGCGCGGTTGATGAGCGATTTGATCTCTTCCGACCCGTCGGGCTGGAGGATGATGCCGTCCACCTTTGCGGCAATCGCCATCTCCATCAACGCGGAGAGGGAATATTCCTCCGTCAGCTCGCTGCCGACCCACTCGACCACCGTGTCAGACTTTGCGCCCTCCTGCTTCGCCGCGTACCAAACGCTCTTCCAGAAAGGGTCCGCGTGGGATTCCGTCACCATCGCGATATGGTGGGTATAATAGCTTGAACCGCTTGTATCCAGATTAAACGTTCGCGCGATCAGCGCGCGGTAGACGAATACGCTCGCGAGCGTGACGACGGACATCACGATGACGGCGAGGATCGAAAGGTTTGCTTTTGTGACATTCGAGCGTTTTCGCGGCATATCGATTGCGGCCTGATTTCCGTTAGGATTGAAGAAACGAAGATGAAATACAAATGAGAGGATTCTGCTTTTTGAAGTTAGAAAAATGATAACACAAACCGGAACAGATTTCCACAATGCCACGTGCGCAATACAGCCGAAACTAAAAACGCCCGCGTGAACGGGCGTATTGAATCATAAACCAGTTTGTATAAAATCCTATTCCATCTTGATCTCTTCGCCCGTATCGATGTTGACGCAGTGCCAGCGCATACCCTCGTCCTGCTCGGTATAAAACAATAACCCTTCGCCCACGCAGAGCGGATCGGTGTGCGCCGTCCAACTGCGGATGACTTCGCCGCTGGCGAGATCGACAATCGCGATTTCACGGCTGATGGTGTTTCCGTCAAAGTCGGAATACACGCCGTATGCCACGATGAGCTTGTCTTCATAGACGTTGATCGTCGTGATCTGATCGTTTGCGCGAAAGATTTGTTTTGCGTTTGCGCCGTCCAAATCGGTTTTTTGAACCTGCCAGGGGTCATTCTCGTCGCGCGTATAGATGGAATCATTCGTGATGCAATAGCCGGAAAACGGAATCGCGTCGCGTACGCGCGTTTGCGCGCCGTCATCGGGCGAAACGCGAACCAAGCCGCCGTCGTCCATGCTCTTCTTCACCACATAGCCGTAGGTTCCGTCGAAATAGTTCAGCGTGATGGTGTAGTCGGTGAGTTGCGTTTGCTCCGAGCCGTCCGTACGGAAGCGGTAATACGATCCGTTTTCGCCGTAGCCGTCGCTATACACCCAGTCGCCGCAAACGCTGATGGAGGAGCAGGCAAAGTCGGACAACTTTTGCAGCTTGCTACCGTCGGTGCGCATCTTATAAGGTTTATCGCCGTCGTCTGGATTGATGAAATAGAGCCAATCTCCGGCAATGTTCAGACAATAGCCGTGTACGCCCTCAAACTTCGTTTGCCCGCTGCCGTCCGCGCGCATTTTATAAAGAGAAGCGGGATCATCCGTAAAGCGGGAATAGTAAATCCAGCCCGCCTGCGTGGCGACAAAACCGCCGCGCCAGTAAGCCGCGCGAATCGTGTTGGTGATGTTGCCCGCGGTATTGCCAAGCGTGTTGATTTGATCCGCGCTGGTGTAGTCCGGCTGAAACGGCAACTCGACCGCGCCTTCCAGCCCGTTATCCGCGAGCCAGTCGGAAAAGGTTTTCACGTCGTTTGGCGCGTTGACGAGCCCTTCCGCGAGGAGACGCTTCATCTCCTGCTCGTTTTGCTCGTTGAGGGCCAATAGCGCGCTCGCGGCGGTCAGGTACGCGTCCGTATTGGTCGGGTCAATCTGCGTGAGCTTACGCGCCGCGTCGTAAACGCCCTGAAAATCGCCTGCGTCCTGATATTGCTGGATCAAGGCTTTCAGCGCGTCCGGCGAGTTGGCTTGCTCGATTTCGGATAGTGGAGAAGCGAGCGGCGTCGGGGTTGGCGTGGCTTGCGGCGCGGCGGAATTCTGCGCGGGCGCGCACGCAAACCCGCTAGCGAACAGAACGAGAGCAGCAAAGGCTGCCATTGCCTTTTTCATCGTCGGATTCTCCTTTTGTTTGATTGGTAAACACGCTTGAATCGCGAAAAAGACTCTTTCGAAAAAAAGATACTGGAATCGTTGATTTCAGTATAATCTTGCTGTTTTGTTTGTCAACACTGGAATGAGCAGTGCGAAAGAGCTGGGATGGATTGGAAAAACAAGTACCAAGAATCAAGATTTTTCTCTGTCGTGCGGGATGGAATTATGGTATTCTCATAGAAACAAATAGAAACGAATGGGGTTACCATGAGAAAAGCGCAACGCGAAATCACAAATTTGGAAGAGATTGCGGATGTATTGTCCCGCTGCGACACCGTTCGCATCGGCATCAACGACGCGGGACTGCCCTATATTGTGCCGCTCTCTTTTGGCTATGAAATATTGAACGACAAAATCGCAGTTTATTTTCACGGCGCAAAGGCCGGAAGAAAGGCGGAGCTGCTTCGTTCGCTCCCGCGCGTTTGCGTGGAGGCGGATCTTTGCCACGGTTTCGTGGACAACGGTCGCGGCGGCTACACCTGCGACTATGAGAGCGTGATTGGCTACGGCAACGTAGAGCTGCTGGAAGACGCGGAGGCGGAGAAGGGAATTCGCCTGCTGCTGGAGCATTGCGACATCCAGGCCGAGGCTTGTCCCGCAGAGGCGATGGCGGTCACCGCTGTAAACCGCGTGATTTTGGACGAAATCTCCGGCAAACACAGAAACCTCGACAACCCGAACGCTTGAAGAAGCAATTTTCTCATCCAGATAACATCGACTTGTGAGATGGATCATCCTCTATTCAACTGACAGGAAAGGCGGAACAACCTCGTGCTGATGCAAATGCCTTTGATCGCGGTGATCATCATCTATCTTCTTGCGGCGCTGCTGCCGGCGCTGTTTCTGATGCGCTACATCTACCGCAAAGATACGATTGAAAAAGAGCCAAAGGGAATGCTGACGGGGCTTGTGTTCCTCGGCGTTGCGGCGGCGGTCGTCGCGATTATATTCGAGACGCTGGGCGAAAGCCTGCTTTCACAAGTGCTCGTAACCGGAACTCCGGCGCATACGATCGTGATGGCGTTCCTCGTCGTCGCCGTTGTGGAAGAGGGCGCGAAGTTTCTCTTTTTACTCTGGCGCACCTGGCGCGATCCGAATTTCAACTACAGTTTCGACGGGATCGTCTATGCGGTGTTTGTCTCGCTCGGATTCGCGGCGTTTGAAAACATCAGCTATGTCGTGGGCTACGGGCTGACGACCGCGATTGCGCGCGCGGTGCTCGCGATTCCCGCGCACATGGGTTTCGCGGTGTTCATGGGCTACTTTTATGCGCGGGCGAAGCGCTGCCACGACGCTGGCAACGCCTGGGGCAGGAGAAGGAACCTTTGGGCGGCGTTTATCACCGCGGTACTGCTGCACGGGTTTTACGATGCCTGCGCGCTGCTGGGCACAGTGCTTTCGCTGCTGCTGTTCCTCGCGTTTGTGATCGCGATGTATATCATCGTGATTCGGCTGGTGAAGAAGGAATCGAAAGAAGACAAACCAGTATAAGAGAAGATTCATTCATAGAACCGTCGCGTTTGCGGCGGTTTTTGATTGCGCGAAAGCGGATATTCAACGCGCAAACAACATTGCGCACAACGCAATCAGCACTCTGACAAGACGAGTGCTAAATTTCACAATTCCATTACAAGCTGTCTGTTTTTTTGTAAAAATTGTTTTGTATGATTACAGTGTTCCGAAAGGAAACAATCATTGAAACCAAACCCAGCGCCGGGGATGCGGCGCAAATAACATTCATTTTCCAAAGGAGGAAGAAGCATATGTTTGAATTAGTACCTTACACCAGAAAGCGCAACCTGACGTTCTACAATCCTTTTGACGAGCTTGAAGACATGCAGCGCCGCTTCTTTGGAGAGAATGCGGTTCGCGACTTTAAGACGGACATCCGCGACAACGGCGAAAGCTATCTGCTGGAAGCCGAACTGCCCGGATTTAAGAAGGAAGACATCGCCGTCAATCTTGAGGGCGATACGCTGACCATCCGCGCGGAGCGCAGCGACAGCACCGAGGAAAAGGACAGCAAGGGGAACTATATCAAGCGCGAACGCTGCTATGGCAGCTTCTCCCGCAGCTTTGATATGACCGGCATCCGTACCGAGGATATTGCCGCGGCGTATGAGGACGGAATCCTGAAACTCACACTACCAAAGAAACAGGAAACGCTCCCTACCTCGCGTAAGCTGGAGATCGCGTAAAGGCAAACACGAAACAGGGGACTCCCCCCGAAGCACGACGGGCCGCCAGAAATGGCGGCCCAAATTGTTTTTCTCGTGAATTATTGCAAATATAAACTTGTATCAATCTAGAAATTAGCTTTTCTTTTGTGTAGAATATAATATTTTTGATAATTATTCTTGACATACATATAAATATTGGATAAAATCAAATTGTAATAAATGAAAGGAGTTTATCCATATGACCATTTATGATTACACCGTGAAGGGCAGAGCGGGCGAAGACGTTTCACTCTCGACATATAAAGACAAAGTGTTACTCGTCGTTAACACAGCGACCGGCTGCGGCTTTACGCCACAGTACGAGGGGCTGCAAAAACTTTACGACAAATACAAGGAGAAAGGATTCGAAATTCTTGACTTTCCCTGCAACCAGTTTGCGAACCAGGCGCCCGGTACTATCGAAGAGATTCAGAGCTTCTGCACGCTGAACTATGGCACGACGTTTCCGCGCTTTGCAAAGATCGACGTAAACGGAAAGAATGCCAGCGATCTGTATAAGTTCCTCAAGAAGGAAAAGAAGAGCGCGCTGGGCTCCTCAATCAAGTGGAACTTTACGAAGTTTTTGATCGACCGTGAAGGCAACGTGGTCAAGCGCTTTGCTCCGACGGATACACCCGAGAGCATTGAAGCGGACATCGTTGCGCTGCTGTAACTCAATACGCAAAATTAGATGAAAGGAAGCGAGTGATATGAGCGAAAAGAAAGAGACATCCGGTGCGCTCTGCGGCGAACAGACCGCGGGAAAGTACGACGCTCACTTGCGGCAAAACCAGCTTAGTTTTCCGCTCTACGCCGTAGCAAAAGAAGGGGTTCGCCTCTACAAGCCGTTTTTGGACGAAATCGGGCTGACCTACACGCAATATATCGCCATGATGGTGCTTTGGGAGAAGCGCTCACTCACCGTCAAAGAACTGGGCGAATATCTCTATCTCGACAGCGGAACGCTCACGCCGCTTCTGAAAAAAATGGAAGCGCAGGGCATCGTTTCCCGCCAGCGCAACGCCGCGGACGAGCGGAGCGTGATCGTCTCCGTCACCAACGCGGGCGAAGCGCTCAGAGAGCGGGCCGCGACCATTCCGGAGCGAATCGGCGCATGCCTGCCGCTGACGAAGAACGAGGCGGAGACGCTGTATCAGCTGCTCTACAAGGTTCTGCACGCGATTGAGTAATGGAGTATAAACAACAAAGCACAGCCACCTAGTTGGGTGGCTGTCTTGCTGTATGCGGGGTATATTTGGTTAGATGACAACATCCAG
>CAYVAO010000001.1:0-13113 GCA_964448895.1 uncultured Christensenella sp. | reverse complement strand
GTAGCGGAGACGTTGTCTCAGCTACTCTACAAGGTTCTGCACGCGATTGAATAATTTGACACGAAACAACAAAAGACAGCCACTGTTACCGGTGGCTGTCTTGCTGTATACGCGCTATGTTTGGTTAGATGACAACGTCCAGTGTGTATTTTCCGCCGTGATAGAGCGTATCCGCCATGGCAAACGGGCGATGCGCTTTGTCGTAATCCACGTTGCGAATGCGCAGCGCGACGCCGCGCTTGGTTTGAAAGAGCAACTCCGCGTCCTTTCCGCCAATCGAAAGGGCGTTGATTCGCTGGCGGGAATAGCTGCTCGTTAGATCCAGCCCGAACTCCTCGTGCAGCACCTCGTAGAGGGAACGCTTTGAAAAATCGAACTCCGGCAAACGCGGGAAACGCCGGAGCGAAATCCAAACCCGCTCGATGGCGATCGGAGATTCGTCCGCCATGCGAATGCGTTGCAGGCAGAAAATCGGCTCGTCGGGCAGCATCTCTAGGCTTTGGCGAACCTCCGCGTTGCCCTCGCACTGATCCGCAAGGAGGACATAGCTCGAAGGATGCACACCCAGCGAGCGCATATTGCTGGAGAAACCCTGTTTTTGATACGTCTTGTCGAGATCCAGTTGGGAGACAAAGGTTCCCTTGCCCTGCACGCGAAAGAGCTTTCCTTCGTTGACCAGCGCGTCGATTGCGCGGCGCACGGTCATACGCGTGGTGGAAAACTGCTTGCAGAGTTCGGGCTCGGACGGAATGGCATCGCCGCGCGCAAACTCGCCGCTTTCGATGCCGGCGTTGATGCGGTCTATGATCTTGCGAAAGATCGGTGGTTCGTTTGTTTTCATGTCGCTCAACCCCTTACCCTGGATTTCCTGTCTATACAAGATAATTACATTATATAACTGTTTCATCAAAAAGCAAGAAAAAGCTGAAATTGCGCATTGTTTTCGCAAAAGAAGCACGAATCAATCTGCAATCCAATACAATAATATCGATAAAAACAGTTACATTACTATCGAAAAACTTCTAATTCATTACGGTTGGAATCCAAAGCGCAAAGCGCCGCTGAAAACGGCGCTTGCACAAAGAACCCCTCTATCCTCAGTCCAGTATCGTGCCGTCGGTTGCGAGCGTGACCTCCTGCCAGGGAATCAGCTTTCCGCGGGCGAGCAACGCGTTCTTGACCGCGTGCTCGATTCCGCCGCAGCAGGGGACTTCCATGCGCACGACCGTCACGCTCTGAATCTCGTTGAGCCGTAGAATCTCCGTCAGCTTCTCCGCATAATCCGTCATGTCGAGCTTGGGGCAGCCGATGAGCGTTACGTGGTTTTTCATGAAGCGATCGTGAAAGTCTCCGCGCGCATAGGCGGTGCAATCCGCCGCGATGAGCAGCTTTGCGTGATGGAAGAACGGCGCGTTGACGGGCGCAAGCTTAATCTGCACCGGCCACTGGTTCAGGCGAGAGACGGCGGCGTTTCCCGCGCTCGCGCAGTCGCAGGACTCCGCCGCCGGGCGATCCTGCCGCTCGATGGCGCGGCTGCGCGTGCCGGGGCAGCCGAAGTGCGGCGCTGCCGGTTTCACGGCGGGCGCTTGCTCCTTTGCCTGCTTTGCCTTGACCGCGGCTTCGTCATAAGCGGCTGCTTCGCGCTCCACAAATGTGATTGCGCCCGTCGGGCAGGCGGGCAGACAGTTGCCGAGCCCGTCGCAATAATCGTCGCGTATTAGCTTCGCTTTGCCGTTTACCATGGCGATCGCCCCTTCGTGACAGGCGTTTGCGCAAGCGCCGCAACCGTTGCAGAGTTCCTCATCGATTTGAATGATCTGACGTATCATGTAAAAGTCCTTTCGTGTCCGCGTAATCTTGTATTGCGAACGTCTTTTTGATGGTTTCATATGCGTCTCTTGACGCTGCAAACGAAGTATACTACAATAAAGCAAACGAGTATGTTGGAAATACAACGTTAGCAATAACCGTTTTGCGCTAAACTATCATTGTATAAAGAACCTTACCGCAGGAATCAAGCCAAGGAGGAAACGCAATGAGTGCAGCAGGAACCCGACCGGTATCGTATGCTTTTTTAAAGAAGACTTCTCTGTTTCGCGGCATCACGGAGGAGGAACTGCCGAAGTTGCTTGATTGCATCGAGCCGGCTTATCGTGACTTTTCGAAAAACGAGATCATCTTGCGTCAGGGTGAGGACATTACCTCCGTGGGACTGGTGCTCTCCGGGCGCGTGCAGATCATCGAAGAGGATTTCTGGGGCAACCGGAATATCATCGCGGATATCTGGCCGGGCGACGTATTTGGCGAATCCTACGCGTTTTTACCGGTAGAGCTGCTGCGCGTGAGCGCGGTTGCCGCGGAAAACAGCTCGATTCTGATGATCGACGCGCGGCACATGCTGGAGATTTGCTCCAGCGCGTGCCGGTTTCACACACGGCTCGTGCAAAACATTCTCTCGGAGTCCGCGAAAAAAAACCTCGCGCTCACCCGAAAACTATCGCACATGAGCAAGCGAAGCACGCGCGAAAAACTGCTTTCCTACCTTTCCAGCCAATCATTGGCAGCGGGCAGCGACCAGTTTGAGATTCCCTTCAATCGCCAGCAGCTCGCGGACTATCTCTGCGTGGATCGCAGCGCAATGAGCAACGAGCTGTGTAAAATGCGGGACGAGGGAATGCTTTCGTTTGATAAGAGCAGTTTTCATCTCAAGAGTGAAATTGAGGTATAACAAAGCAGCGCATAAAAAAGTCTCCCGAACGAACGGGAGACTTTTGGGTTTTGGACGATGTTACAGCACGTATAGAAAGATCGATAAAAATTGAAGCACGCTGCCCGCGAGAACGAACACATGGAACATCGCGTGAAAATAGCGCCGCTTGGAACCGATGCCATAGAGAATCGCGCCGATGGTATACGCAAGCCCTCCCGAAAGCAGCAGCCAGAATCCCGCAGGGGACAGCGTCGCAATCGCGTATTTCACAAAGAAGATGACCGCCCAACCCATAAAGATATAGCAAAACATCGAAAATGCACGGTATTGCTTGAGGTCGATGGCGGTCAGCGTGACCGCGCGCGCGGTGAGCGCCCACTCCGCACCGAAGAGCGTCCAGGCCAGCCCGGGATAGAGCGGACGGAGGGCGACGAGTAGAATCGGCGTATAGGTGCCCGCGATCATGAAATACAGCGAGCAATGATCCAGCTCTTGCAATACTTTTTTACCCAAAGAGGGCCTTAACCCGTGGTATACGCTGGAAAGGCAATACAACACGATCATGGTCAGGCCGTAGACGATCGAGGTGCTGATCGCCCAGGCGCTGCCGTCAAACGCGGACTTGATGACGCAAAGTAAGAGCGCGACGAGCGCGAAGACGCCGCCCGCAATATGGGACGTCATATGAAAGATCTCTTCGCCTTTCGTATAGTTGGGCAGGTTTCGTTCGGTCAAAGGAATTCGCATGCGGTCTCCATTCGGTATTTCAATCAACGATACATTCGTCGTTACCTGTTTATTTTCAGAAATAGCGTTATTTGCCGCACATGGCGGCGAGCTCCTCGTCCTTGCCAAAGAGCGCGCAGGCGCCGGTGTGATGCCCGCTTAGTAGCTCGCTGGCGCGCAGACGCGAAAACAGCGGGGAATCGAGCGCGGCAAGCAGCGAGGTGTGCTTGAGATTGGTGTCCGATACCGGTGAAAACGGGCAGGGCTCCGCGCCGCCCGTGGGGTTGATGTGGAAAAATCCGCGTCCCGCCGCGAGACAACCGTCCGAAAACTGTTCGTCGCCGGGGAAGGAGACGTAGATCATGCTATCCGGTTCTTTGCGCAGCTCGTCTAGCCTGCGCGCGAGAAAATCACGCGCCGCGGCGCCGGGGGCGAGGGTTTCCGGGCCCGCGGCCGCCGGAACATAGGCGAAGAAGAAGGCGACCGTTGCGCCGAGCCCTCGCAGCATGGATAAGAACGCATCTCCTGTGACGGTTTGAATGTTTTCGGTGGTCAGCGTGACGGAGGCGCCGAAGAGAATGCCTTTTTCGTGCATGCGCTCCATGTTCGCGGTGAGCTTTTCATAGGTACCCGCGCCTCTGCGCGCGTCGGTCTGCCGCTCGTCGCCCTCGATACTCACGATGGGGACGAGGTTGCGGTTTTGATCGATCAACTCCAGCATGTTTTCGCTCAGCAGCGTGCCGTTTGTAAACACGGGAAAGAGAATCTCCCGCCGCTTTGCCGCGCACTCCAGCACGCCGCGGCGCAGCATCGGCTCTCCGCCCGCGAGCAGGCAGAACGATACGCCGATCTGAGCCGCCTCGTCAAAGATGCGGCACCAGTCCTCGTCGGTCAAGAGTTGGGCGGTATCCGCGTCGTCGCAGAGGCTGTTTGCGCGCGCATAGCAGCCCGCGCAGTGCAGATTGCAGCGGTTTGTGATGCTGGCGATCAAAAACGAGGGAATATGCTTGCCTTCCGCCGCGAATTTTTCCCGCGCGGAGGCGGCCCGCTTGGAAGCGAGCGCGTAGGAGAGCAGAAACGCGGTCTCCTTTGGATTTTTCAAACTGGCGGCGAGCGCGTCTTTTACGATGCTCTCGACGCCACAGGTCAAATATCGATCCAGATCAAATCCGGCGCTCATGGCGGTTTCCTCTTCCTCATAAACGAGCTGCTCTCGCAGGTTCGTCATGTTTCTATCAGCTTTGGTGTATGAAGCGAATCACACACTTACGTATCCTATCAGATTGCCGTTCAATATTCAATCAACTAATGCGCGATATCGGAGAAACGCGCGAATATTTTACGGCTATCAAACAACCACCGCGCTACTTTTATATTGATTGGCGCATTTTGGGAAAAAAGCAATCAACCAAGAGTTCATTTCTATGATTTTTTAGCGAAAAACGGCGTTTTTGAACAACGTGTCTATTGACGGGGCAAGGAAATCGTGATAATTTGAAATTGTACTAAAATCCAAATTGCAATACAGATATCCACACACATTTCTATTGATGGAGGATCGCTTTTCATGCAGAAAGAAAAGAAAGAAGAAATGATGCGCGTCGTAAAATACGTGCTGTTTTCCATCTCGGCCGGGGTGATTCAGTTTTTATCGTTTACTTTATTCAAAGAAGTATTCGGTCTGGTCTATTGGCTCTGCTATCTGTCCGCGCTCGTGCTCAGCGTGCTATGGAACTTTACGCTCAACAGACAGTTCACCTTTCAAAGCGCGGCAAACATTCCGCGGGCGATGCTGCTTGTGGCGCTGTATTACGCAATCTATACGCCTCTGTCAAGCTGGTGGGGCAACGCGCTGACCAATCTTGGCTGGAACTGGTATCTCATGACCGGCATATCGATGCTGATCAACTTTGTCACCGAGTTTCTCTATTGGCGGTTGGTGGTCTATCGCGACAGCATCAACACAAACGATCGCGCCAAGAAACGACTGGCGGAAGAAGAATTACAGGAAGTGACACTACAGGAGGAACCAAAATGAGCGAACGGAAAAGAACCAAGACGCAGCGGGCGATTTTGCACGCGGCGAAGGTGCTGTATGAAAAGCACGGCGTGGGCAACGTTCCCTTCGACGATATTGCGGAGCAGGCGGGCGTTTGCCGCACGACGGTGTTCAACCATTTTGCGGACGCGGGCGAGTTGCAGCAGGCGATCGCGGTCGCCGAGATCGGGGAACTGATCGAATTTGGCGAAAGTTCGAAGTTAAAGGGACTTCCGCTCATCTACGCGTTGCTGGACAAACTCATCGACGACACGGCGAATTATCCGCGCGTGATGGCGCGCCTCGCCAACGCGACGATCCTCGGCGGCGAAAGCGGCAGGGTCAGCGAGATTGAGCGGCTGATTGCGCGGCATTACGATTTGGAGTTTCGCGAATCGCTCGCGCGGGCGAACACAACCGGCGCGATGCTCGCGCAGATGACGATGGGGCTGTATTACGGTCAGGTTAACCATCAGTTGGCGTTCGGGTTACCGTTTGAAACGGAGCAGATGTGCAAACAGATGCGCACCATGCTGGACCTTTTGCTGCGCGGTGTACGCGCGGGCGCATAAAATGATCAGAATTTAAGTTTAAAGGGGACAGGAATATGAATAACTGCGGTATCAGCCGCTGGGATGATCCCAACGCAATCAACGAACAACTCAAAAAGCTCACCAGTGCTCCGATCTACGAAGTATCGGAGGACTACTATACCAACGAAGTCATGAAGTATTTCGACGAGAAATGCACCCGCTCGCGCGCAGTGTACGAAGAGGCGAAGGAGTATATCCCCGGCGGCGTGCAGCACAACCTCGCATTCAACAAACCGTTTCCGATCTGCATCGACCGCGCAAACGGCGCGTACATGAACGACGCGGACGGCAACCGCTATATCGACTTTTTACAGGCGGGCGGCCCCACCATCCTCGGCAGCAACAACGAAGCCGTGCGGAAAGCCGCGCTGGGACTCATCGAGGAATGCGGCCCCGTGACGGGACTTTTGCACGAGGCGGAGCTGCTCATCGCCAAGGAGATTCACCGCCACATGCCGGCGGTCGAGATGTTCCGTATGCTCGGCAGCGGTACGGAGGCGGTCATGGCGAGCCTGCGCATTGCGCGCATCGCGACGAATCATAAGCGCATCATCAAGATCGGCGGCGCGTATCACGGCTGGTCGGATCAGATGGTATACAGGCTCAAGATTCCGGGCAGCAGAGCGCTGCTGGAATCCCACGGCATTCCGAAGTCCTGCTATGCGCTGACCGACGAAGTGCGACCGAACGACCTCAACATGCTCGAAGCCATGCTGCGCCTCAACCGCATCAAGGGCGGCACGGCGGCGGTTATCGTAGAGCCCGTCGGCCCGGAGAGCGGCACGCGCCCCGTTGCGCAGGACTATAACAAGGGCGTTCGCGCGCTCTGCGATAAATACGGCGCGCTGTTGATCTTCGACGAGGTCGTCACGGGCTTTCGCGTGGGCCTCGGCGGTGCGCAAGGCTACTTCAATATCGTGCCGGATCTCACGATCTTCGGTAAGATCGTCGCGGGCGGTTATCCTGCCGCGGGCGGCGTCGGCGGTAAAAAGGAATATGCCTCGCTCATGGCGGCGGGCGTTGCCACCGGCAAGCACCGCGCCTATGTGGGCGGAACGCTGGCGGCAAACCCGCTCTCCTCGCTGGCTGGGTATACGGCGATTCGCGAAATCGAGCGCACCAACGCCTGTGAGATTGCGGGCCGTCAGGGCGACAAGCTCACGGATGGATTAAAGGCCTTAATCGCGAAATACGATCTGCCGTTTGTGGCATATAATCAGGGCTCGATCGTTCACCTCGAATGCACCGGAGCCATGAGCTACGACTACTCCAGCATGAGCTTTATCAAGTCCGCGGTGGGCCTACTTAAGAACAAAGACATGATGACGCGCCGCAAGGACGCGATGGAGCGCATGGGCGCCGCCTACATGGCAAACGGCATCGTGACGCTGGCGGGCAGCAGACTCTATACCTCGCTGGCAGATACCGACGAGGTGGTTGCGGACGCGCTGTCGAGATTTGAAACGGTCTTTTCGCACGTGGTGAACACCGGCAAATGCTGATTTGACTTGAGGACGATACTGACGGGAGGTAGTCAGATGGAACGCTATATCCTTGCCCACGACATCGGCACCAGCTCCGACAAGGCGGTGTTGGTGCGATTTGACGGATCGATCCGCGCGACGGCGAGCGAACCGTATCCCACCTATTATCCCAACCCGGCGTGGGTGGAACAAGACCCCGCGGACTACTGGAAAGCCGTCTGCGAAACCAGCCGCCGCGTATTAAAGGACAACGATATCTCGCCGGATAGCGTTGCCGCGATCGTGTTTTC
This sequence comes from uncultured Christensenella sp., assembly GCA_964448895.1. Lineage (GTDB taxonomy): Bacteria > Bacillota > Clostridia > Christensenellales > CAG-138 > UBA7703. Next base: position 5,272 of record CAYVAO010000001.1, on the reverse strand, counting down.
CACGCAGGCGCAGGGCGTGATTCCCGTCCAAGAAGACGGGACGGTACTCTACCCGAACATCACCTGGGTGGACGGGCGCGCGGAGAAGCAGGCGCAGGGCATCATGAAAAAGATCGGCGGCAAGCGGCTCTTTACGCTGCTCGCGGGCACTCCGATCATGGGCAAGGACTGCATCGCAAAGATCATTTGGCTCAAGGAAGAGCGACCGGAAGTCTACCAAAACGCGTATCGCATCCTCGACGTCAACGGCTACCTCAAGTACCGCTGTACGGGTAAGATGGTTACGGAGCTTTCGGGCGCATCCGGCTATGGCTTCGACCTCAAGAAAAAGACATGGCTCTCCGTACTTCCGCTTGCGGGTATCGATATGAAGAAACTGCCGCCGCTCGTGAAGAGCACCGATCTGGTCGGCGGGCTGACGGAGCAAGCCGCGCGGGAATCCGGACTGCTGGAAGGAACGCCCGTGTTCGGCGGCTGCGACGATGTGCAGTCCGCGGCGGTTGGCTCCGGACAGTCGGAAGATGGAGACGTTCACGTTTACCTCGGCACCTCCGCCTGGGTTGCGGCGGCGACAAAGACGGGCGACAGCTTTAAGCACGGCGCGGCTGCCATCCAGAGCGCAGCCCCAGCCATGAACCTGATCGCCGGCATTACGGAAAGCGCGGGCGCGAATATCGAGTGGATTCGAGACCAGTTCTTCCGCCACGAGAAGGAGAAGTACGGCGCGGGCGTGTTCAACTATATGGACGAAGTGATCGACAGCGTACCGCCGGGGAGCGACGGATTGATCTGCACGCCATGGATGCTGGGCGACCGCTGCCCGTTTTCCAGCACGACCACCCGCGCCACGCTCTTTAACAACACGATGGTGCACACGCGGGAGCATCTCATGCGTGCGGTCTACGAAGGCATCCCCTACAACATCCGCTGGAGTTTGCAGAATTTCTGCAAGGATTACAACATCGCTTGCGACGATATCCGCATCATCGGCGGCGGCGCGCTGGACAAGGGCTGGATGCAGATTCTCTCGGACATCACCGGGCGCAACATCAGCGTGGTGGAAAACCCCCGCAACGCGGGCGCGGTAGGAGCGGCGGTCGTGGCGCTCATCGGCCTCGGCGAGCTGCCGGACTTTACCTCCGCCAAGAAGTTTGTGCGCGTGAGCGCGGTGTTCCAGCCGAACGCGGCGAACAAGGCGGTCTATGACACGTTGTTTTCGCAGTATCAGCAGCTTTACCATTCGCTTGCTGGCGTTTATGCCCAGGCGAACGGCGCGCGCTTTACCCAAGAGGCAAAACAGGCGTAACGTATCAATAAAGGAAGCAAACGATATGACAAAACCGGAAGTCGCAAAGACGTTTTTTGATATTCAGACACAGCTCAAGCACGAAGGCCTTCTAGAGGAGCATCAGGGCGCGGTAAAAGCGGCCCTCCGCGCGGAGGACGGAACGGTCTATCTGGCGGAGCTGGACGGCGCGGGCGTCGCCATGCAGGAGCTTGCTACCGCAAGCCCGGAGGAACCGTTTCTGTACGCATTTGCCGTAAAACCTGAAGCAAAGATGCTTTTACTACTGCGCGGCACCTACGCCGTGCAGATTGCAGACGGCATGCGCGCGCTGACCGCGGAGCTGGACGACATGGCGCAGATCGTGGGTCTTACCGCGCGGGTCGCGGCGGAACTTACGCCGAAGGAGATTGAGCGGTGCTTGCGTGGCAGAAACAGCTGCTTCGTCAAAGGCGAAGGCATGCTGATCACCGGCCGCTCGATCAGCGAGGCGCTCACGGGCGCGATCCTGCTGGAGAAGGCCGCGATGACGCACCTGCTCGCAAAAAAGATTGGCGGGGCAAAGCGCGTTCCGCTCTTTTCCGCTGCGCTCATGCACTTCATCTACCAAAAAAAGTATTCCAAGATCAACCTGAGCGCGGAGAGCACGCCCGCGCAGGCGGCGGAGCAATCCCAAGCCGACGCACCGGCGCAGACCGCGCGGGAGCGCAGCATTCGCGAAGGGATCGTGGCCTACGGAAAGCGCCTTCAGGACGAAGGGCTGTTGCAAGGCACATGGGGGAATCTCGCCGTGCGGCTGGATGAAACCTATATGCTCTGCACGCCGAGCGGTCTGGATTATCGCCTGCTCAAGCCGGAGGATATCGTGAAGGTGGAGCTAAAAACGCTGGACTACGGCACGCAGCGGAAGCCCACCAGCGAAAAACGGATGCATCGCGATATCTTTGAAGCGCGCGCGGATGTTTGCGCGGTGATTCACACGCATGCGAAACACTGCGGCGTGTTCGCGGCGGCGAGAAAGAGTATCTGCTGCATCGAAGGCGAGATGAGGCGCATCATTGGAGATGAGATGCGCTGCGCGGGCCACGCGCTGCCCTCTACAAAGAAGCTGAGCCGCGTGGCGCTCAAGGCGCTTGGCAATCGCAACGGATGCCTCTTGATGAACCACGGGGTGATCTGCTGCGGCGCGGACTTGGAGGGAGCCTACCTCGCCTGCAAGGCCTCGGAAGAGGCGGCGGGGCAGCAGCTGGGGCTATAAGAGCAGTACATAAATACGGCGGGGCATCATGCCCCGCCGTATTGTGTTATTTGGTGTTTTACGCGTCGAGCTTGCTCATCCTCGCGAGAACGTAGATCAGCACGCTGTTCCAGTAGATCGCGGTCTCGTTGGTGGAATAGCTCTCGACCGAGTCCAGATACCGCTCGGCTGCCGGTTTGCCCGCGAGCAGCGTCTTTGCCGCGAGATCATGCAATCCTTCGTCCGGCCCGCCAACCAGCATGCCGGGCATCGCAGCGCCCGCCGCGGCGGATGGGCGATGATGCGGATGCTTGGGCGAGTTTTCGCTCACGCCGGTGATGAAGTTGACCCCCAGCGGGTTGTTGCCGAGAATGTAGTCCAGATGCGACCGCGCGGCGGCAAGATAACGCTCGCTCGGCTGAATATCGTTTGCCATGAGCAGCGCCATCGTATCGTTGAGCAGATACATATTGCTGCCCCAGAGGAACTCGGTAATCGAGATGCCGAGCGGGCTGCGCTCGGTGCGCTCGCAGATGTGATCCGCCGTCGCCAGCAGATCCGCGCGAATACGGCCCGCGAGGATATCGTCCTCACAGCTGCGCTGACCAAAATACATGACGGCATTGCCGTATCCGCCAACGTCCGCCCAACCGAAATCGGCGGCTCTGCCAGACTGGTAGAGCGCGGAGGCGTCGGTAAGATAATACGCCTGACCCGTAGCCTGATACAGCGCGCAGGCGGCAAAATAGCGCTCGTCCGTATCGCACTCGTCGCCATACTCTCCCGTCACCACGCCGGAGGGGTTGTGGAAGGGGAGCTGTTTGCTGTGCTTTAAAAACTCATAGGCGTTGATCGAAGCGCGAAGACACTTTTTGGAGAATGTGCGATCGATGGACTCATAGAGCGGAGCCGCCATCGCGAGAATCGCGGCAAAATCTCCGGTCGCCGCCGTGGAGACAGGGAAGACGAACAGATCCGCCGTTTCCTCCTGCGGGTTTGCGGCGATGTCGGGAAAATATGCGCAGGTGACCTTGTGGTAAACGCCGCCGTCGTCCCGCTGCATTTTGAGCAGCCATTCGAGCTCAAAACGAACCTCGTCCAATACGTCCGCCACGCCGTTTCCGCTTTCGGGAATGTCCCAGTCGTCGCCGAAAGCTTCCGGCGCGGCCCGAAACGCCAGAAGCAGATCGGCAACGGCTTTACATGCTGGCACCACATACCGTCCGTAATCGCCTGCATCGTGCCAGCCGCCGGACACTTGGAGGAAGGAATCCGTACGGAAAACACGAGCGGGCGCGGTGTGGCACGCCGGATGAGAAAACACGCCCGCGCGGGCGGAGTCGAGCGCAACGCCGCAGCGCTGCAGGTAAAACATACGTCCAACTGGTTTGATCAACGATTGCGTCATGAGACCTCTCTGTATATTGGCGAGCGAAAGAGTTCTGCTCGCGTGAGTGTTGAAGTAAACGGTTGCAATCTCCTGATTGGTGATGCTTTCCATGCTGTGCGCCTCCAAACGCGTCCATTGTTTTTCAATGTTTTATGTCTATAAACCGATGGAAAAGGAGCTTAGTCGTTGATGTTTCGCACCGTGTCGCCTTTCAGCAACTGTCCCGAGACCATAATCTGCTGCGGCAGGCTGGTCTTCGGCTGCTCGATGAGCTCCACCAGCTTTGCGGCTGCCTCGCAGCCCATCGCTTCCGCGTTTTGATGGTAGGTGGTGAGCCGCGGACGCAACACCTGGGAAAGCAAAATTCCATCGTAACCCGCTACGCTCATGTCTTCGGGAATCGAGATGCCCTGACGCTCCAGCTCGTTCATGCCGCCGATAAACGAGAAATCATCCGGATAGAGAATGCAGGTCGGCCGGTCGCTCAGCGTAAGCAGCTCGCGTGTCGCCAGCCCGCTCAGCTTCGGGTCGTGGTAGAGCGCAGGTTTTACATAATAGTCCGGAACGGAGATGCCGAGGCTCGCGCAGGTTTTCCGAAAACTGATCAAGCGCTTTTGCGTGACGGACGTATCTTCGCCGTGAATAAAGGCAATTCTGCGATGACCCATTTCGTAGATATAGTGTACCAGCGCGGAGATTCCGCCAATGTTGTCCGAAAGCACGGAGGTGCGGTTGTCGTAAACAAAGTCGAGGGAGACGGTCGGTATCTCGCTGGCGATGAGCTTTAGCACCGCGGGATCGGAAAAATCGACCGAAGCGATGACCACACCGTCGCAGTTTCGATACTTCGCGTGCTCGTAATAATCCATCGAAAACTCGCCGATGTCCTTGCTGATAAAGGTGATGTCGTATCCGAGGCGCTCCGCCTCAACTTTTAAACTGTCCAAAATCGAAGAAAAGTATTCGTGACGTAAGCCACAGGCGGTTTTGTCGACAAATAGAACGCCGATGTTATGCGAACGCCCGAGTTTGAGTGTGCGCGCGGTCGCATTTGGCAAATATCCCATCTCTTTGGCGACACGGCGAACTTGAGCGATGGTATCCGCGCCGATATCCGTGTGCCCGTTGAGCGCCTTGCTCACGGTTGCACGCGAAACGCCGCAGCGCTCGGAAATATCCTTGATTGTTACCATGGTGAATACCGCCTGTCGCAATAATATCTTGAAAAAACCAGATTGAGAAATATCTGACTGTGTCGGTGAAAAACGCCCGCGAGAACAAAAGAAAAGCTCGAAAAAAGTATAAGTAAAATTCAGATATACTTAAACGATTTCGTGATTAGATTATAGCCGCGATAAAA